>JASHPR010000137.1 GCA_030038015.1 Streptosporangiaceae bacterium | reverse complement strand
TGCACCGATGCCGGAACATACTTACCAAGATCCCGGCCGGTATGCAGGCCGAGGTCAAGGACGCCTTCTGGGCGATCTTCGACACCGAGGACCTCAAGACGCCGCCCGGCCCGCGCCTCGCGGAGATCATCGATCACCGGATCGACGAGCTCGCCGCCAGGTACCGGGCGCTCTACCCGGCCGCGGTCAAGATCTTGCTCACCGACCGGGAGGGCCTGACCGCCTACCTGCGGTTCCCCGCCGAGCACCACAAGCGGATCCGGCACTCCAACTTCATCGAGCGCACCTTCGGCGAGACCCGGCGCCGCACCAAAGTCATCGGCCGGCTCCCCGGCGAGACCAGCTGCCTCACCCTGGTCTGGGCCGTGCTCGACCGGGCCTCCCGCGGCTGGCGCGGCTTCACCATGACCGCCGCCGGGCTCCGCCAGCTCCAGGACCTGCGCCGCTCGCTGCTCGACCCACCCGCCCAGCTGCGACCACGCACCGTGACCGCCGCTCAGATCCCTGACAGTCCCGAAACTGTCAGAGCCACCGCCTAACCTGACCATGAAGCCGGAACCCGCGCCCGCCGATTTACACCGGATTCCGGACGCCACCCTTCTTGCGCGCAGAACAAGCCTGCGCCATTAATCGGCTTGACAAAAATGCATGAGGGATTGGTCTTCGGACAGCGCATACAATGCTTACCCGGAGATCGTGCTCAGGGAAGCTAGCGCTAGTGGAGATCGATGACGTTGCCCGCTCGGCCGAGGCATTGGCTGGCGTGCGCCGCACTGCGTCAGGAGGGCTGGCCGAGTGGCGGTACCACGGTCGGCTGGTCGCGCGCCAGCTTGACGACGAGCATTTGGTGATCCGGGCTGATTTCGACACTCGCGACCTGATGTTGCGCCACTTTCCTGAAATCTTCAGTGTCCCGAGCCGGTTCACCAGGCACATGATGGTTGTCGCTGACCTCGCTAAAGCCGATGCTGGCACGATCGAGGATGCCATCGAAGCAGCCTGGCGGCTCCAGCGGAGCGCCGACTCCCTCCCGAAGGGGCAGGGGCCTGTTACCTGGTGTGCTCGGAGAGACTCGAACTCCCAGCCTTCAGATTGGTAGATTGTGCCGCACATCCCCGCAATGGCGGTTGTCCTGCAGTCGCAGACGGCCTTGACGCCATCTGGAGGCGATCCATAATTGCCAGCGCCGGGAATGGGGAGTCCCCTTGCACCTCACTCGGCGTCGTCGTGGACCAGGTAGTCACCGCCGGACCGGGGTACGGGTGTCCCCGTGCAGGTCTACCCCGCTAGGTGATCAATGTCCACGGGCGGCAGGTCTTTCACCTGGTGTTTGGTGAGGCTGAGATGGATAATGAGGGTCCCGATTTTAGTCACAGCGCCGATCGGGATGGCCACTTCCCTGCGGCCCCCCATGTGCCCCTCCTGGAGGAGCACGTGGGTTACATGGTGGCCGCCAGGTTCCACGACCAGCCCTTGAACCTGCCCTATCTCGCCGTCGGTCGCACAGACGGTCAGGCTGCGGCGTATGTCTACCTCACCGAATGGGACGAAGTCGACGGTGACCTCCTGCGGGGCTTCCGGTCGGCGGCCGCGGGCTTTCAGAAGCCTTGCCAGGTCAGGGACGTAGTCTGGGTGCCCGTGCCCGGTGGGGTCGAGGTCCCGCACGACCTCGGTCTCCTGGGCGGGTCGGAGCGTCTCGAACTCCGTTAGGGTGCAGCGAAGCCGGATCTGGTCCGTCGTAGTGTCCACGAGGTCAACAGGAACAAGCCGCCCCGGGCCATGCCGGTGTTTCGGGTCGACTACGAGATGAGTGACCTCCCGAGCGGCCGGGTTGACGATTACGCGGGTCACTTGACCGCAGGCACCATCGGTGCAGATGGCGTTGGCCCCGATCCTGAACGGTATCGTCTGCGCCATAGCCGCCCTCCTCGTTCTCTTGGACCTTAGCAAGCCCAGCCAGCAGCACCTCCGAACCTCCTCTGCCGCGAACAGCCGCACCTGGCCGAGCATTCGCTAGGCCACTGGTAAGCCGTGCAGACGGCCACGCGGCGTAGCAATGTGAGCGACGAATGAGCCGGTCAGATCAGCGCGCCCGCCAAGGCTGGGACGGCGCGGACGCGCCGGGCGCGGTGCCGCGCAGCGGCGCCGCCTTGTTGTCGGCAGATGGCTCCCCACTTGGCTCCCAAGCCGCCTCCGGCGGTCGTGCGAAGACAGAGAATGGGCCTCTGACCTGGCGCGATCGGAGGGACTAGAACCCCCAACCTTCTGATCCGTAGCTGGTGGCAGCAGGGTCGCTGAAGGTCTTTTGCCCCGTGAGCGCCAGCAACTTGAACGGTGGTCACCGCAGACCTCGGCTAGGAGACTCATAGTGCACAGTAGTGAGCAACCACTGGCGACAGCTGGGTACTCGGCCCTGGTCCGCGGCCCGTCGCCATCGTTCCCGCGAGGCGGCGTATGGATGTTTTGCGTCTGGTACGCGGTGGGGTATCTGTGCCTGTTCCCCTGGCTTCCGCTTTGGTACGACCTCGTGGTGCTGGCGGTGTTCAGCGCTGCCGCTGCCTATATGATCATGGTCTTCACCAAGGCGAACTCCCGCGCCTTCGCTGCAGACTACGGCGGTATCTGGCTCGGCAAGAACAATGTTCCTGACCGCCGGGTGCGGCTGGAGTGGGAGCAAATTCGCCAGTTATCGATCTCTCCGTGTCCGCACGGTCGATCCTGCAGGTCCTGGTCAACTCCAGCACGCCTGCAACGGGAAGGCGTGAGCGGATAGTCAACCTGGCGCTCATGGCGCTGCCGTTGGGTATCCGCATGGCCAGGCCGGAGCTGCTCACCGTGCTCCCTGACCCGCCCAGATACCGGGTGCCGCTGGCCAAAGTCACACCCGACGAACTTCGGTCTGCGCTTTCCGGCCTGGCACCGGCCACGCTGGCCATCGAGATATTGCCCTGGGACTCGGCGAGAATCCCCGGGCCTGCGCAGACGTGACCTGGGCCTTTGCTTGGAAGCAGGTGACAGGGAATCGAACCCGTGGTTCAACATTCATGGGTGATGGCACGAGGTAGCGGTGCTCAGCGGCCGACCTGCGGGCTGTCTTATGCTGCGTATCGCCGCTGAAGGATTGAATCGAATCGTGGGTGGGCCACGTCTGGTCTCGGCCATCGCCACGTTTCGAGCGAGGAGGGCGCAATGGACGTGGACGATCTGCGGCGGGCGGTGATGTCGTCTCGGTCCGTCCTGGCGTCTGTTCGGCCAGACCAGATGGACGATCCGACACCCTGCCAGTCGTGGAAGGTGCGGGACCTTATTGAGCACATGATCGACGCACCGGCCTTCGCGGCGGTGGTGATGGAGACGGGAGACTGGAGGAACCACACCGGCGAGTCCGCCGATCACACGGGTGGGGACTATCTGGCGGCGTATGACGCCGCGACGGCACGTGCCATCAGTTCCTTCACGGCCGATGGTGCGCTGTCGAAGGTGGTGAAGCTTCCCTTCGGAGACCTGCCGGGCACCGCTTACTTGAACATCGCCACCGGTGACGCCTTCGTCCACGGCTGGGACCTGGCCAAGGCCACAGGCAGGTCTACCGACCTGGACCCGGAACTAGCTGAGGAGCTGATCGCGGCGATTCGGCCGCTGCTGCCCGAGCAGCTGAGAGGACCGGACGGACAGGCACCGTTCGGGCCCGAGGTTGTCGTGCCGGAACATGCCCCAGCAGCCGACCGGCTGGCCGGGTTTGTCGGACGTCGGCCGTGACCTCGCGGCTCCAGTCAGATTGCGCCTGAGTTAGTCCGCCTCGTTGTCAGATGACTGACCGCGCCAGACGTGCGGCGATGGCTGAACCATATCCGCCGGGTAGGTCAATGTTGCGCACAAGGAAAAGACGCAGGCCGACCCGAGGAACGCCGCCATTGCTGCGCGATCGGCAAGT
Source organism: Streptosporangiaceae bacterium (assembly GCA_030038015.1). GTDB lineage: Bacteria > Actinomycetota > Actinomycetes > Streptosporangiales > Streptosporangiaceae > JASHPR01. The sequence continues at coordinate 322 of JASHPR010000137.1, read as the reverse complement.
GTTGCAATCAATTCGTATCGCCGCGAACAGTCAAAGGCGCCCGGGCCACCCTCCGTGCCGCCTTGACCCACGCTGTCAACGAAGACGAACTGATCAGCCGGAACGTGGCCAGCATGGTTCGGCTCCCGGCAGGCCGAGTCCGGAAGGTCAGAGCATGGTCAGTCACCGAGGCGTGCCGGTTTCTGGAGTCAGCACGCGCCGATCGTGACCCGCTGTACGCCGGGTACGTGCTGATGCTGGTTCTCGGCCTGCGCCTGGGCGAAGTCCTTGGCCTGCCATGGGCAAACGTCAGCCTCGATGCCGCCGAAGTGGACGTGAGCTG
>JASHPR010000136.1 GCA_030038015.1 Streptosporangiaceae bacterium | reverse complement strand
CCTGGCCCGCCGCGGCATGCTGCGCCCGAGGGTCAGCGCCGGCGGCTGCCGGTGGTACTGGACCCGCCACGGGCGCGCCGGGGCGGCCGGCCTGCGCGGCACCGGGGGCCCGCCGGTGCGCATTGTGGAGGCGTCGACCGGACGGCTGGTCGGCACGGTGGACGAGCCGTCGGCGCACGTGCTGGCGCACACCGGCGCCGTCTACCCGCACCAGGGCGAGATGTACCTGGTCACCAGGCTCAGCCTGGACGAGTGCGTGGCCCTGGTCGAGGCCTGCGACCCTGGCTACACCACGTCGGCACGGGAACTGACCGTCGTCGAGGTGGCGGCGACGGCGCGGCGGGCGGACTGGGGCCAGGCGGAGATCGGTTTCGGCGATGTCCTCGTCACTCGCCAGGTGGTCTCGTTCGCCCGGCGCCGTGTTGACACCGGCCAGCCGATCGGCGCGGTGCCGCTCGACCTGCCGCCGCGCGCGCTGCACACCAGGGCCGTCTGGTGGACGATCTCACCGGAGCAGCGGGCCCGCCTGGCGAGCGCGGGCGTGGACCTGCCCGGCGCCGCTCACGCGGCCGAGCACGCGTCCATCGGGCTGCTGCCGCTGGTCGCCGCGTGCGACCGCTGGGATGTGGGCGGCGTCTCCTACGACCTGCATCCGGCGACCGGCCGGCTGACCGTCTTCGTCTACGACGGGCACGACGGAGGCGCCGGCTTCGCCGAGCGCGGCTTCCGCGCGGCGCGGGACTGGCTGGGCGCCACCGTCCGCGCAATTGCGTCATGCGAGTGCGCCGCGGGGTGCCCGTCCTGCATCCAGTCACCCAAGTGCGGGAACGGCAACGAGCCGCTGTCCAAGCAGGGCGCGGTCACGCTGCTGGAGTGCCTGCTCGGCGGCGCTGGCCGGTAGCCGCGAGCCCGGGCGCCGCCGGTGCAAGCGATTGCGGCCCCGGCAGTGCGGGACGCACTAGCCGCACGCAGCAGAAATGAGGCGACCCCCGCCGGGGGGGAGAGCGGGGGTCGCCGTGCGGTCCGGCCCCGGGGGGGCAGAGCCGGTTCCGTCACCCATGAAAGCCTACGCGGCGTGAGCCAAAGTTACCAGCCGGTCATGCTAAGGCAACTTAGAACTCGTTGCATTCCCCTATGCTGCCGGATTGTGGGCAGTTCCGTCGAGAGTGATCGCACAATTGCGGCGGCTTTCTTCGACCTGGACAAGACGATCATCTCCCGGTCCAGCACGCTGGCGTTCGGCCCGTCGTTCTACCGACATGGCCTGATAAGCCGGGGCGACGCCATCCGTACAGTATTCGCCCAGCTTGTCTTCAGAATCGCGGGCGCGGACCACCAGCAGATGGAGCGCATCCGCTCCCAGGTTGCCAATATATGCCGCGGCTGGCAGGCCGACCAGGTCCATGAGATCGTTAGCCGGCACCTGGACGAGACCATTCTGCCGCTCGTGTACGAGGGCGCCCAGCGGCTGATCGCCGCGCACGGCAGCGCGGGCCGCGACGTGGTGATCGTGTCGACCTCGGGCATGGAGATGGTCGCCCCGATCGGGCACATGCTCGGCGCCTCCGAGGTCATCGCGACCCGGATGGAGGTCGCCGACGGCTGCTACACGGGCGAGATGGAGTTCTGGGCCTACGGGGAGGCCAAGGCGCGCCGGGTGCGGGAACTGGCCGCCGCGCGCGGCTACCGGCTCGCCGACTGCTACGCGTACAGCGACTCAGTCACCGACCTGCCGATGCTGGAGGCCGTGGGCCACCCGCGGGCGGTCAACCCCGACCGCGCCCTCCGGAGGATCGCGAGAGAGCGGCAGTGGCCGGTGCTTGTGTTCGGCACCCGGTCGGGCGCTGGCCAGGCCGGCCGCGAGGAGAGCGCGCCCGCGACCGCCTCGATCGTCTGAAGGCCTGGTCAGAGCATGTGAACAGGGGAACCCATCGACATCACGAATCGGTCACGTCCCGGGGGTTCACAAGACCTCCGATCCGTCGTAGAAAGAGGTTGAGGACCAAAGGTTCTGGTCACGCCGGCCCGGTGTACCCACGCGCGACCAGCCGCGGGAGGCGGCCGAGGCAGGCACCCAGAGGCCTGCCCGGCAGTGAAAAGGTGCACGCATGGTAGCCCGGGCTTGGCGTGACGGCGGCGGCGCCCCGGACGGGGCGCCGTTCGCGTTGCACGGCACCGGCCGGCCGGGGCCACCCCGCTCAGTCACCCGCCCGGCACGCAACCAGGCCCTCCCGCAAGCCCCCCGCCACGCAGCCAGCCCAGCCCGCGAGCCCCCGGCACGCAACCAGGCCTCCCCGCAAGCCCCCCGCCACGCAGCCGGGCCAGCCCGCGAGCCCCCGGTACGCAACCAGGCCTCCCCGCAAGCCCCCCGCCACGCAGCCGGGCCAGCCGCCCGGGGCCAGCCACCACGTCACACGGCCCCGGCGCGGAATGCCAGGATCGGCCTTTATTGCACCGCTCTCCCGGGCTGGCTTTAGCTCGGTTTCCTCCCGCCCTGGCCGTAACCAGGTCATCCGCCCCTGCCTGCGGCGTGCGCGGTGAATGTACGCCGCGGCGGCACGCCAGAGTGGATGCGGTGCGAACTGTGTGATGGGGCATGAGCGAGACTTGTTGCGACAGCCTGAGAAGGGAAGCACTAATGGCCGAACCCGCAGTCAAGCAACCGGCAGACGGCGCGCGCGAGCAGTCCATCGGGAGCCTGGTATCCCAGGCCGTCAGCGACGTCTCACAGCTGATCAAGTGCGAGCTCGACCTGGCCAAGCTCGAGCTCAAGGCCGACGTGCGCAGGGTGGGCATCGCCGCGGGGCTGCTCGGGATGGCAGCGTTCGTCGGCTGCCTCGTCCTCGTGCTGCTGTGCTTCGCGTTCGCCTGGGGCCTGGTCGCTCTCGGCATATGGCCGTGGGCCGCGTTCCTCATCGTCGCGGGGACCTGCGTGCTGCTGGCCGGCCTGGCGGTCCTCATCGGGGCGCTGAAGTTCCGCGGGCTCAGCGGCCTGCGCCGGACCCGGCAGACCGTCCAGCAGGACCTGTCGCTGCTCAAGCGCGAAGACGGGGCCGTGACCCAGGTCGCGGCCAAGGCGCCATGACCACCGGGATGACCGGGTGACCATGCGCGAGGGGCCGATCTTCATCGAAGGTCCCTGGTCGCACCGGTCGGTCAGCGCCAACGGAACGCGCTTCCACGTCGCCGAGAGCGGCGACGGGCCGCTGGTCCTGATGCTGCACGGCTTCCCCGAGTTCTGGTGGACCTGGCGCGAGCAGCTGTCGTCCCTCTCCCGCGCCGGTTACCGCGCGGTCGCTGTCGACCTGCGCGGGTACGGCGGCAGTGACAAGCCGCCGCGGGGCTACGACCTGGTCACCGCGGCGTCCGACGCGGCCGGGCTGGTCAGGTCGCTGGGCGAGGCCAACGCCGTCCTGGTCGGCCATGACTGGGGAGGGCTGATCGCGTGGACGGTGGCCACGTACTTCCCGAAGGTCGTCAGGAGGCTCGCCGTGGTCTCGATGCCGCACCCGCTGCGGCTGCGCGGCGCGGTCTGGTCCGACCCGTTCGGCCAGGGCAGGCGCATCGGGCACGCGCTCGGGTTCCAGCTTCCGCTGCTCCCGGAGCGGCAGCTGCTGAAGGACGGCGCGCTGCGGGTCGGCCGGATGCTCAGCATATGGTCGGGACCTGGCTGGCCGGACTACGAGACCGAGCGGAACTACCGTGCCGCGATGTCCATGCCGTCGGTGGCGCACTCCGCGCTTGAGTACCACCGCTGGTTCATCAGGTCCAGGTTCCGGCCGGACGGGCTGCGCTACGCGCGCAGCATGCGGGTGCCGGCCCAGGCACCCACGCTGCACCTGCACGGCTCCCTGGACAGCTGCGTGCTCCCGAGCGCGGCGCGGGGCTCGGGCCGGTACGTCGAGGCGCCGTACCGGTGGCGGCTCATCGACGGCGCCGGCCACTTCCCGCACGAGGAGCAGCCAGAGCGCTTCGATGCGGAGCTGCGCGCCTGGCTCGCCGACCCGGAGCCCGAGCGATGACGGCGCCGCCAGCGCCTGGGGAAGAAGATGCAGCCGGCCGCGGCGGGGCGAGGGCAGCCGGCCGCGGCGGGGCGAGGGCAGCCGGCCGCGGCGGGG
>JASHPR010000135.1 GCA_030038015.1 Streptosporangiaceae bacterium | reverse complement strand
CCTTCACCATGTCGCTCGTCGGCACCAACTACGAGACCTACCGGCGCGAAGGACCGGGGATGAGCGCTTTCGCGTTCCAGGACGGCGCCGTCTACCACACCTACTCGACATACGCGCGCGGGCTTGACGTCCTGTGGGGCATGTATCAGTGGCTCGACCGCGCGCCGCTCGGCCGCAATGAGAGCGGCATGTGGTGGCGCCGCCACGACGAGTACGACAACCAGTGAGCCACGCTGGCAGTCTCCGACAGGGTGTCAGCAAGCTCGTGCCTGCCAGGCCATTGTCTGTCGGTTGACGCTAACGTTCGTCTTGGCTAACGTTAGTCGGGTCGGACTGAGCATTCCAGGGAGGTCATGATGGGCCAGGCAGTGGCGTTCTTCGAGGTGATCAGCCCCGATCACGAGCGCGCGCAGAAGTTCTACGGCGAGCTGTTCGGCTGGCAGGTGGCCGCCGACCCGGCGATGGGCGGGTACGGCCTGGTCGACACCGGCGCCGGGGAGGGCGCGATCGGTGGCGGCATCGGCCCGTCGTCCGAGCCGGGCGACCAGGGCGTGAAGATCTACATGCGGGTCGACGATCTGGACGCCTACCTGGACCGGGCGGAAAGGCTCGGCGGCAGGAAGCTGGTCCCGCCGACCGACCTGCCCGGAGACTTCGGCAGGTTCGCGATATTCACCGACCCCGACGGCAACCAGGTCGGGCTGTGGGCCTGAAACCAGCCAGATGAACGCGCGGCCGTCCCAGGCAGCGGACGACGAGGCGGTGCGGGCGATCGCCGAGCCGCGGCGGCGTGCCATCCTGCGCCTGGTGGCCCGGGATGAGCTGGCCGCGGGGGAGATCGCGGCGGCGTTCGAGATTTCCAGGACGGCGGTCAGCCAGCACCTGACGGTGCTGAAGAACGCCGGCCTGCTAACCGAGCGGCGGGATGGGACGAGGCGGCTGTACCGCGCCCGCGCGGAGGGCCTGGCCGGGCTGCGGGAGTTCCTGGACGACATGTGGGCCGGCGCCCTGGACGCGGCGCGGGCGATAGCCGAGAACCAGGTGGGAGTGACCGATGAGGACCGGGCCGCCAGCGCCGGATGACTGGCAGCGCGGCAACGGCCACCTCGGGGCGGACGGGGCGAGTCGGCCGGCCGCCGATTCGCTGGATGCCCGCCGGGCCCGGCTCACCGCGTTCTGGACCCTGGTGCTGCGCCGGTTCCGCGATTACGCCAGCGGCCGCCCGCCGGAAGCGGCCAGGGACAACCGAGCCCAGGAGGACAGATGACAGCGGCAGAGCAGCAAGGCGGCGAGCGCGCAGTCACGGTGTTGCGGCGGCCACCGGTTCGCCAGGCCACCATGGTCCGCGCGGGAATCGAGCACACCTTCAGCGCCTTCGTGACGACCATCAGCGCCTGGTGGCCGGTGCAGCCGTTCTCGGCCGGCAAGGACCGGGTCGACGACGTGACGATCGAGCAGCTCACGGGCGGCCGCGTTTATGAGACCTGGGACGACGGCACCGAGGTCGACTGGGGCACCATAACCGCATGGGAGCCCCCCAGACGGTTCGTAATGACCTGGACCTTCACGCCCGCCCCGACCGAAGTCGAGTTCGCCTTCAGCGCGCTCGGCCCGGCGCTGACCCGGGTGGCGGTCGAGCACCGCGGCTGGGAGGCGCTGACCGACGAGCAACTTTCTGCGGACTGCGCGCTGCCCGGCGGCTACAACTCCGGCGCCTACTCGGTCGGCTGGTCGACGATCCTGAACCGTCTCGCCACAGCGATCTCAGATCACGGCGACAGCTAGCACGGCCGGGCATCCGGCAGCCGCGGTTCGCGCCTTGGCTCGCCAACCCCAGGCCCGCCTTACGGACGTTCCCGGCCGGCGGCGCGGACCGATATCGAGACGGAGGAGCGCGATGACCCAGACCGAAAACGCCGCGCAGCCGGCCGACGAGCCGACTTGGCGGCATGGTGGCGCAGCAGCCGACGACGCGCTGGACGCGTGCAAGCAGCGGTCGCAGCGGCTGTATGAGGAGATCTTCGGGAAGGGAAACTACGCCGCAGCCGACGAGCTGATGAGCCCGGACATCATCAATCACGGCCCGGGGACACTGCCGGTGACTGGCACTGCCGGAATCAAGCAGCAAGCTGAACGGCTGCGGGCCGCGATCCCAGACCTGCGGATCACGCTCCACGACCAGTTCGGCGAGGGCGACAAGGTGGTCTGCAGGTGGACCGGCAGCGGGACACACAGCGGCCCGATGACCCTGCCCACCGGGATCGTCGCGGCGACGGGGAACCTCGTCTCGTTCGACGAGATCAGGATCGACCGCCACTCCGGCGGCAAGATCGCCGAGTCATGGTGGATCCCGGACCGGTTCACGCTCTGGGCTCAGCTCGGACTGCTACCCCCAGGCGGGCCGGCGGCGGCTCAGCCGCCCAAGGACGCATGCCGGTGACGCGTACCAGGGACCGCCGCCGGGCTTGTCGGCAACGCTGGAACACACCAGTGCTAAGGAGATAACGTGCCAGACCCCGCCGTCGTCGATGACATCACCGACGAGTTCATGCACGAGAGGCTCAAGCTGGTAAAGGGCTACACCCTCGTCCTCATCAGCCAGGGTCCCAACTGGGACTCTCCGGATCGCAACGCCATCGTCTGGGAGCACGGCCGCAGGAACTTTGGCCTTCGCCGTCAGGGCGATCTGGCGATCGTCTGCCCGGTAGGCGACGGCACGCCGCTGTCCGGCCTCTACATCTTCAGCACCGACGCCGAAGCAGCGACCGCCATCATACAGGGCGACCCGGGCGTGCGGTCGGGCGTCTTCGTTTTCGAGGTTCACCCAATCGTCGGCTTCCCAGGAGACTCCCTTCCCTAAATGCTGTTGTCACGTGGTGCTGAGTTGGTGCTGACACGCGCCGGTCCAACAGGCCATCTACCTGCGGAAACTGCTCGTACCTCCACGAGCTTCACGACCTTCGACAACTGCATCGCCAAGGCCGGCAACCGTGGCGAGGTCTCCACCTGCATCGCCCGTCTCGCAAACAGCATCCGATAGCCCCGCCGGAGCGGGCCAGTAACAGCGGCGCGCTCGGGCAGCCTGATGACCAAGACGCCGAACAACAAGCCAATCCGCGGCCCGGTGCCAGAAACCAGCGCGGCCCCACGGGCTGCAGCCACGCCGATTACCCCGATATGCGCGTGACCAGGGTGATGCCGCCACGGTTAGTCCGGCGTGCAGAACGGCGGCTCCGGGCGCAAGGTCAGACCGAATACTGGTCACGGAGCGTGAGACCCCTGCCCCGACAGCCAGGCCTGGCCTTTCTAGCGAACACCGCCCCGGGCGTACGGTTGGAGCCGGAGCGCCCGCCCGGCGGCCGCTTCGCTGGCGATCGTGATCGCCTTGGTCACTAGCTGGTCCTTGCCCGGCGAAGTAGCGCTGGAGCAAACCCCGCGCGCCCCGAGGCCGCGACGATCTCCGGCAACCGGGGGCCCGTACTGCCCTGGGTGCTGATCAGCCGGGCCGCGGCCTGCGGCATGCGCTCGCAGGGGGGGCAGCGGCAACTGTCATGATGGGCACTGGTAACCTCGCCGGCTCATGTCGGTCGGCGGAGGGAGGACCGGCGATGACTGCGCCTGACCGCGGCTCCGGGGTGTACGACGATCTCGAGGCCGAGCAGGACCGGCTGGACGAGGTGCTCGCCGCCCTCGGCCCGGACGGCTGGGGCCGGCCGTCGGCCGCCGCCGGCTGGAGCGTCAGCGATGTGGTCCTGCATCTGGCGCAGACCGAGGAGCTCGTGGTCGCCAGCGCCAGCGGCGGCCTGGCGCCGTTCGCCCGCGACCCCGGCCAGGGTGGCTCGGTGGACGAGTTCGCCGCGCGGTCGGTCGAGGACGAGCGAAGCACCCCTCCGGACGCTGTGTACCTGCGGTGGCGCGCCGCGCGCCACGCCGCGCTCGACGCGCTCCGCCGCTGCCCGCCGGGCACGCGGCTGCCGTGGGTGACCAGTCCGCTGTCACCCGCCACCCTGGCCACCACACGGCTCGCCGAGCACTGGGCCCACGCGCTGGACATCACCGGTCCGCTGGGGATCGCCTACCCCGACACGGCGCGGCTGCGTCACA
>JASHPR010000134.1 GCA_030038015.1 Streptosporangiaceae bacterium | reverse complement strand
TGCGTTCACCAAGAGCGCCAGCCTCGGCGGCCACACCGCCAGCAGCCCGGCCGCGATCGTCACCGCGAACGGCACGATCGCGCTCTACGCCACCGGCAGCAACGGGCACCTGTACGCCTGGGCCCAGAAAAGCCCAGACGGCAGCTTCACCGGGCCGAGCCAGCTGACCGTCCATGGCGGCCTGACCGGCACCCCGGCAGTCGTTCAGGCGGCGAACGGCGCGATATCGGTCTACGCCCGGACTGCCCGCGGGATGGTGCGGGCCAAATGGCAGTCCAAGGCCGGCGGGCCGTTCAGCAGCAGCGCCAGCCTGGGCGGCCGGATCGCCGGCGGGATGGCCGCCCTGGTCGACGACAGCGGCGCAGTCTCGCTGTACGCCACCGGCACCGACGGCCGCCAGTACAGCGACCGGCAGGCCGCCGCAGGAGGCGCCTTCGGCGGATGGGCGGTCCTCTAAGTACGCGCCGGTGATCAACACGCGGATTTGATCTTGTCGTACGCCCGTTTTTCATGATCGGGGTAGCTAACCCGCGAATAGCGCGGGCCAGCCAGTCGCGGTAGGGACCGCCCTTGACGGGCGGCCCCCCGCACAGATCCCAGCGTGCGGGATTGCCGCACTGGGCTCCTACCTTGGGTGTGTGGCGGCAAAGCGCGCCTCCGGGAATGGGTGCGTGATGCGGGCTGGGGGTAGCCAGCGGGTCACGATGCGGTTCATCCGGACCCAGGTGAGCTTCCTGCCGCGCTGGCTGCGGCGCCGCAGCGCCTGGTGCCAGTGCCGTGTCACCTGGGTGCGGAAAGCATGTACCGCTCTGTAGTTTCCGGGCACGCCGTAGTAGGCCTGATGCCCGCGCACCACGCTGGCCAGCCATTTTCCCTGTTCCGGGATGGGCAGATACCGGCGCCGCCGGAGCTGGTCTTTGACCGCCGTCAGCTTCGCCCGCATCCGTTTCGAGCCGGTCTTGCGCCGGATCCAGAACCGCCCGTTCTTCGGGGCCGCGCAGATGTGCGTGAACCCCAGGAACGCGAACGTCTCCGGTTTCGGTTCGCCCCGGGCTGCCCGGTCGCGGGCGGCGCGCCGCCCGAACTCGATCAGCCGGGTCTTGCCGGGGTGCAGCTCCAGCCCGAACGTCGCGAACCTGCCGCGCAGCTCGTCCAGGAACCGCCTGGCGTCATCCTCGTGCTCAAACCCGGCGATGAAGTCGTCCGCGAAACGCACCATGATCACATCACCGTGCGCGTGCTTGCGCCTCCACCAGCCGGCCCACAGGTCGAAGACGTAGTGCAGGTACACGTTGGCGAGCAGCGGCGATACCGATGCCCCCTGCGGTGAGCCTTGATCGCACCGCGTCCACTCCCCGTCCTCAACAACCCCTGCGGCCAGCCACTTGCCGATCAGCCGCAGAACCCTCTTATCCGCGATCCGGCGCCCGGGAAACTTCCGCAGCCAATCCCGGTCAAGCTGACCGAAGAAGTCGCAGATGTCCGCGTCGAGCACCCAGTTCACCCTTTTCCTGGTGATCCCGGTCACCAGCGCGTCCAGCGCATTGTGCGGGTTACGCCGCGGCCGGAACCCGCAGGAAAAGCCCAGGAAGTCCACCTCGTAGATGGCGTTGAGCACCTCGGCGACGGCCCGCTGGACGATCTTGTCCTCCAGCGTGGCGATGCCGAGCGGCCGCTGCCGCCCGTCCGCCTTCGGGATGTACGCCCTGCGAGACGGGCTCGCCCGGTAACGCCCCTGCTGCACCCGCTGGTGCAGGCCCCGAAGGTTCGCCTCCAGGTCCTGCCCGCAGGCGCGCCACGTCACCTGATCGACCCCCGGTGCCGCCTTCGGGCTGATCGCCCAGCAGGCCCACCGCAGCCGGCTTACGCTGACGTGGTGCAGCAGCGCCGTGAACCGCGCATCCTTATCCCGTTGCGCGACCTCGCGCACACGGCCCAGCTCACTGGACACACCTGGCCCGGCGCTGCGTCCGGGGCGTGTTTCACCGGCCGTGTTCCCCTTGGTTCGCTCCCTTTCCTCCCCCACCTCCGCAGCCGCAGCCTTGTCCGGCGGGTTCGCAGGTACTACGAAGCGATCCGACTGCCCATGCCCGTTCATCTCAGGCTTACCGCCTCAGCGTTCCCTGAGCGGCCCGCCCGGTGATCAGCCGCACGGGCGGGCATGGGCTCTCCCGGTTCTCGCGCACGGAGGTTCCGTACATGCCCTGGTTCTTTGACCGCGCGGGGCCTGCCAGTGGCTCGCGCTAGCGCCACCAGCCGTGTTGCCTTCCACCTCATGGACAGCGTCGGCACCCCGGATTCACTTTCCGCGGCTCGATAGCCCGGCCTGCACGTGCCCCTGTCAACGCTTCGCCACGCCCCTTGCGGGAACGCCACGCATGACTCGGGGTCGCCGCGGGTCGCTAGCCCTTCGGCGTAGAGCTCTTCCATCTCCTCCTCCGTGCCGGTTTATCCCGGCGCACCCACGATCATGAAAAACTCCCGCCTGGCACCACTAAACCAAACGTAGAATCCGGGGCAAAACGCCCGTTCTGCCGTGCCGTCCATACCACGTGCCAGTACGCCATAACGGAAGCGACGGTTTATCGAGCGATGGGCGCTAAGACTGCCCTGGCAGCGTCGGCCACGCTTGCCGGCCGGCCGGCGGCCGCGCCGGCTTCGCTGAATCGGTACTGCCGGTAAACATCAGTAAACATCTCAAATGCGAGGCTTGCGGCGGCCTTCAAAGGCTGCACAAGGTAATCGCAGCCGAAGCGGATGTTCCATGGGCGCTGTCGGCTCGTCTAGGACGCCGTACCCGGGGGAGCGGCGGGAAAGCGGCGGCGATGAACGTTCGCAAGCGGGTCCTGCTGCTTGGCATGGCTTCAGTCCTCGGGCTGAGCGTCGCGACGGCGTCGGCGGCACCGTCCGGAGCCCAGCCATCAGCCAGCTCTCTCAGGATGCGGTTAATGACGGATGGCCCGGCGCCGCTGCCACGGGGTTCTGTCGAGCTTGGGGCCGTGGCGCCGAGCAGCTCGCTGCGGCTGGAGGTGATCCTCAACATCCCGCACCCCGCGGCGCTGACCGCCTTCATCGCCGGCCTGTCTGACCGCCAGTCACCCCTGTTCGACCATTTCCTGCGCCGCGGGCAGTTCGGCGCCCGGTTCGGGCCGGCCCTGTCGGCCGTCGCGGCCGTGCGGGCAGCGCTGCAGCAGGAAGGCCTGACGCCAGGGCCGGTCACGTCCGACCGGCTGGCCATCCCGGTCACCGTGCCGGCCGCGACCGCCGAGCGGGTGTTCGCCACCAACCTGGTCCGCTACCGGCTGCCCGGCGGCCGTGTCGCCTACGCGAACGCCAGCGCGCCGGAAATCCCGGCCGCTGTTGCGCCATATGTCTCCGGGGTCCTGGGGTTCAACGACCTCTACCAGGCGCACAGCATGCTCGTCCGGCTGTCGCCCAGGTCCGCTCGCCAGCATCAGGCCCCGGCAAGCCGCGCCGCGCAGCCGCACACGTCCGGGCCGACGCCGTGCACGGCCGCGTCCGCGCTCAGCACCAGCGACGGCAGCTTCACCGCCGACGAGCTTGCGGCGCACTACGGCATGTCTCCGCTGTACAGCCTGGGTGACCTGGGCCTGGGAGTGCGCGTCGCGCTGTTCGAGCTGGAGCCGAACACGACCAGCGATATTGCCGCCTTCGAGGCATGCTACGGTCTCACCACCCCGGTCACGTACACCACGGTGGACGGCGGCGCGGGAACGGGCGCCGGCTCGGGCGAGGCGGCGCTGGACATCGAGGACGTCATGGGGCTCGCCCCGGACGTCGCGATCGACGTCTACCAGGGGCCGAACTCCGAGCAGGGCATCTACGACACCTATCACGCGATCGTCAGCGCCGACGAGGACCAGGCCATCTCCACCTCATGGGGAGATTGCGAACTGAACTCCCCGCCGGCGCTGCTGCAGGAGGAGCAGGCGCTGTTCGAGGAGGCCGCCGCGCAGGGCCAGTCTGTGTTCGCGGCGGCGGGTGACAGCGGGTCGACGGACTGCCTGCCCGACGGCGGGCCGTACGCTTCTGACCTCTCCGTCGATGACCCCTCCAGCCAGCCGTACGTCACCGGGGTAGGCGGCACCTCGATCGGCGCGACGTCTGAGAGCGTGTGGAATGACTCGTCCACTTCTGACGGCGCCGGCGGCGGCGGAGTGTCCGCCGCCTGGTGCATGCCCTCCTATCAGTACCAGCCCGCGATTCCCGGCCTCATCAACAGCGACTACTCGACGACGAATGGCCTCTGCCCCAGCGCGCAGGACGGGTACCTGCGGCAGGTACCGGACGTATCCGCTGACGCCGATCCGGCGACCGGGTACGTCTGGTTCTGGGACGGCGCCTGGGGAGTGGTCGGCGGCACCAGTGTCGCGGCGCCGCTGTGGGCGGCGGTCGCCGCGCTGATCGACGACTCCCCGTTCTGTGCGGACTACGGTTCCGGCGACGCGGGCGTGCGGCCGGAAGGACTCTATGACGTCGCCAGCGCCGAGCAGTCCTACATCTACTCGTCCAGCCCGCAGGCCCTGCACGACATCACCAGCGGCAACAACGACTACACCCCGTCCGGGTACACGGGGGGCCTGTTCCCCGCGACCGCGGGCTACAACATGGCCGCCGGCCTGGGGACGCCGCTCGTCAGCGGGTTCGGCGCGGGCGGGACGGCGAGCACGTACTATCCCGGGCTGGCCGCTCTGATGTGCCACGCCTACGCCACGAAGCTGACCTCGACCAAGGTCACGGGGGTCTCGCCGCAGGAAGGCCCCCTGGGCGGCTCGCGCACAATCACCGTGACCGGTTCCGGCTTCCTGCCGATCGCCGGCGCCGACATGGCTGAGGTCGGCTCGACCTGGGTAGCCGCCACGTGCCCAAGCTCAGCCAAGTGCACCTTGGTCACCCCGACGCACAGCGCCGGCACCGTCAACATCCGGATCTCCGCCGAGGACCTGAGCACAAACCCCGCCGTTGACGCGGACCATTACCGGTACGTCGCCGCGCCGGCGATTACCTCGCTGTCACCCGACCATGGTGCGACGCCTGGCATCAAGGTGACCATCCGCGGCCGCAACTTCATCGGTGTGCAGTCCGTCCACTTCGGCCGGAAGCTCGCCAGCCACGTGAAGGTCCTGTCCTCGACGGAGATGAGCGTGACCGCGCCGTCGGGCTCGGGCACCGTCCGGGTCACGGTGACGGCCGCCGGCGGGACCAGCGCGTCGCGGCGCTACACGTACTGATCGCGTACTGATCACGGGTGGGCCAGGGTGCCCGGTCAGGCGCCGAGGCGGCGGTAACGGCTGGCGTGGAAGATCAGCGGGGGCACGGCCGGGTCGGCGTCCAGCGCGTGCACGCGCAGCAGGATGAGGTCGTGGTCGCCCACCTCGATCTCCCGCTCGATGCTGGTGTCCACCCACGCGCTGGCGCCGTCGAGCAGGACCGCGCCGTCGGCGGTGGCCCGCCAGCGCACCGCGCCGAACCGGTCGCCACGGCGCTCGCTGAGCGCGCGGCCGTGCAGTTCCTGGTGTGCGCCGAGGACGCTGATGCCGAGGCGGGGTGCGGTGCGCAGCGACGGCCACGTGGTGGAGGTGTGCGCCACGCAGACCGAGACGATCGGCGGCCGCAGCGAGACCGAGGTGAACGAGTTGGCGGTGATGCCCGCTGGGCTGCCGTCGACGAGCGCGGCGACCGCGGTCACGCCGGTCGGGAACGCGCCGAATACCCGCCGCAGGTCGGTGGACTCCAGCATGCAGGCGGTCATGGGGTGCTCACCTGCGCTGCCACTCCTCGGCGAGCAGCCGGTAGGAGCGGACCCGGTCGGCGTGGTCGTGGGTGATCGTGGTGATGATCAGCTCGTCGGCGCCGGTCGCCTCCTGGAGCTGCTCGAGCTTGCCGGCGACCTGCCTGGGCGAGCCGACGAACTGGGTGTCCACCCGGTCGGCGACCAGCTCCCGGTCCTCGGCGGTCCAGGCGTGCGCCCGCGCTTCCTGCGGGGTGGGGAACGGGATCGCGCCCTCACCGGTGCGGATGCTGCGCACCCACAGGCCGTAGCCGGTCGCGAGCTCGCGCGCCGTCGCCTCGTCCTTCGCGACGACGACGTCGGCGGAGACGCTGACGTATGGCCGGTCCAGGTCGGAAGACGGCTGGAACGCCGCCCGGTAGCCCTCGACCGCCTCCAGCACGGTGGCCGGGCTGACGTGGTAGTTCGCGGCGAACCGCAGCCCGTTCGCCCCGGCGACGCTGGCGCTCTGCCCGCCGCTGCTGCCCAGGATCCACACCTGCACGTCCGCGCCCTCGCCGGGGATCGCGCGGCCGGGCACGCCCTCGGGCGAGCGGTAGTTCCCCCGGAGCAGGGCGAGGATGTCGGCGACCTGCCCGGTGTAGTCCTGGGGCCTGGCGCCGGGCAGCTGCAGCAGCGTCTTCTGCATCTGCAGGCGCGGCGAGCCGAGCAGCTTCTCGACCGGGAACCTGGGCGGGATGAGCAGCCCGTTTGGTGCCCGGCGGTTCTGCCGCGCGGTGCCCTCTTCCCGTGCCGCGCCGACCAGCGCCGGCTCACGGTCCTGCTGCGGCGGCCGGCCGCCGGACCGGCCCAGACCCATGTCCAGGCGGCCGGGGTGCAGCGCGTCGATCAGGCCGAACTCCTCCACGGTGGCCAGCGCGGTGCGGTGACCCATCTGGACCGCGCCGGATCCGATCCGGATCGTGGAGGTCGCGGCGGCGGTGAGCGCCAGGACGACGGCGGGCGACGTCCCGGCGACGCCGGGGTTGAGGTGGTGCTCGGCGAACCAGTAGCGGGCGTAGCCGAAGCTCTCGGCGGCCCGGGCGAGGCCGATGCTGTCCCGCAGCGCCTCGGCCGCGGTGCAGCCCGAGCTGATCGGCACGAGGTCGAGAACGGCAAGCGGCGTGGTGGCCATGTCCCCTCCATTAGGTCACGGACCCGGCGAGAGCCGGATCGGCCGCGGTCTCGCCGGGCCACGGCGGGTCGGGGATCTCGCGCCGCAGCACCGGCGCGATGTCCGACTGGAACAGCTCGAGCGACGCGCGGTGCTGGGCGTCGGTGAGCCCGCCAGCGTCGGCGTGCAGGTGCATCACGGAGTGGCCGAGCCGGTCGTGATAGCGGTGCACCTTGTCGATGACCTGCTGCGGGCTGCCGATCAGCGCCGAGCTGCGCGCGACGAAGTCGTCGAAGTCGGCGAACACCGGCTGCAGGCCGAGGCGCTGCTGGAACGCGTGCTGCGCGGTGAAGACCGGCCGGTACACCGCGAGCGCGTCCTGGGAGCTGCGGGCCGCGTAGTAGCCGGCCGTGCCCGCGCCGACCACCACCCCGGCGGGGTCGTGGCCGTAGTGCGCCCACCGCTCGCGGTAGTACCCGACCAGCTCGGCGTACGGCTCGATGGGGTTGGTGACGTTGGCGGAGAACAGCGGGTCGCCGTAGCGGGCCGCCAGATCGACGGACTCCTTGCTGGTCGCGCTGCCGTGCCAGACCCGGATCGGCTGCTGCAGCGGCCGCGGCCACACCTCGGCGTCGCGCAGCGGGGGCCGGAACCGCGGGGTCGCGGTCACCACCGGGTTCCGCCATATCTCCCGGAACAGCCGGTAGCTCTCGGCGTTGCGCTCCCACTGGTCCTCGGGCGTGACGCTGAACAGCTCGCGCTGCGCGGCGCCATTCCCCTTGCCGATGATCAGCTCGAGCCGCCCGCCGGACAGGTGGTCGAGCGTGGCGTAGTCCTCGTAGGCGCGCACCGGATCCAGCAGGCTCAGCGTGGTGACCGCGGTGAACAGCCGGATCCGCGACGTCAGCGCCGCGATGTGGCTCAGCGTCACCGGCGGCGACGAGGAGATGAACGGCCGCTCGTGCCGCTCCCCGACGCCGAAGCCGTCGAAGCCCAGCTCCTCGGCGAGCAGCGCGTTGCCGATCACCTCGCGGAACCGCTCGGTGGTGGATTTCTGCAGGCCGGTGATGGGGTCGGGAGCGTGCACGATCAGCGTGATCGCCAGGAACTTCATGACGCCGCCCGGCTGAGCGCGGCGCGCGAGGGCAGCGGCGCGAGGCCGAGATGCTCGCGCAGGGTGGTGCCCTCGTAGTCGGCCCGGAACACCCCGCGCTCCTGCAGGATCGGCACCACGGTGTCGGCGAACTCGTCGAGCCCGCCCGGGGTGATGTGCGGGACCAGGATGAACCCGTCGCTGGCGTCGGCCTGGACCAGCGTGTTGATCTGCCCGGCGACCGTCGCCGGGGCGCCGATGAACGACTGCCGGCCGGTGACCTCGATGATCAGCTCTCGGATCGACAGCTTCTCCGCCTCGGCCTTAGCCCGCCACTGCGCCGCGACCGCCAGCGGGTCCCGGTGCATCCGCACGCTCGCCCTGCCGCGAGCGACCGTGTTCTCGGCCGGGTCGGGGTCGATGCCGGGCAGCGGGCCGTCCGGGTCGTAGCCGGACAGGTCCCGGTTCCACAGCTGCTCCAGGAGCTTGATCGCGGTCTGCCCGCTGACCTGCTGCAGGCGGACTTCCCGGGCCAGCTCCGCGGCCTCGGCGTCGGTGCCGGCGAGCACGAACGTGGCGGCGGGCAGGATCAGCAGCTCCTCCCGGGCGCGGCCGTAGCGGGCCAGCCTGCCTTTGACGTCCTCGTAGAACGCCTGGCCGTCCTCCAGCGTGCCGTGCCGGCTGAAGATGGCGTCGGCGCTGGAGGCGGCGAACTCGCGGCCCCCGTCGGAGTCGCCGGCCTGGAAGATCACCGGGCGGCCCTGCGGGCTGCGCGGCACGTTGAAGTTCCCGCGGATGTCGAAATGCTGATCGGCCCGCTCGAACGCGCCCGGCTCGGGACCGGCCAGGAACTGGCCGGTCTCCTTGTCGGCGATGAACTCGTCGCCGTGCCAGGAGTCGAACAGCTCCCACGCCGTCTCCAGGAACGCCCGCGCCCTCGAGTACCGCTGGTCCTGCGGCAGGAAGCCGCCGCGCCGGAAGTTCTCGCCGGTGAACGCGTCCCACGAGGTCACGACGTTCCACGCGGCCCGGCCGCCGGACAGGTGGTCCAGGCTCGCGAACTGCCGGGCCACCTCGTAGGGCTCGTTGAACGTGGAGTTGATCGTGCCGGCCAGGCCCAGCCGGCCGGTGACCGCGGCCAGCGCGGCGAGCACGGTGAAGGTGTCGGGGCGGCCCACGACGTCGAGGTCGTAGATCAGGCCGTTCTGCTCCCGCAGCCGCAGCCCCTCGGCCAGGAACAGGAAGTCGAACTTGGCACGCTCCGCGGTCCGGGCGAAACGGGCGAACGAGCCGAACTCGATGTGGCTGCCCGAGCGCGGGTCGCTCCACACCGTGGTGTTGTTCACGCCGGGGAAGTGCGCGGCGAGGTGGATCTGCTTGATCGGCTTGGTCATGCTCGGCTCCGCTCCCAGGTCACGGCCAGCTCCTCCTCCCCGCCGGCGCTCACGCCGGGGCGTAACGGTTGGCGGGCCGGCTCAGCCCGAGCAGCCCGCGCAGCGTCCCGGCCTGGTAGGACTCCCGGAACGCGCCGCGGCGCTGCAGCTCGGGCACCAGGTCCCTGGTGATCGCCTCGAGGTCCTGGGGGATGGCGCCGGGGCGCAGCCGGAACCCGGACAGCCCGCCCGCTTGCCAGTCCTGCAGCAGGTCGGCCAGGTCTGCGGCCGGCCCGGTGAAGATGACCGCGTCGCTGGCGTAGGCGTATCCCGCGAGCGCGTCGAGGCGGGCCTTCCGGTCCGCCGCGGTCTCGCCGCCCGGCTCATCGAGGAACACCGCGAGGTCGCCGAGGACGTGGATGGTGTCGCCGGCCCGGCCGGCGTCCTGCTGGGCGCCGCGGATCCCGGCGACGATCGCGGCGGCCTGGCCGGCGTCGCGCGGCGTGACGAAGCCGACGTCGGCCGAGCGGGCGATCAGCCGGAAGGGCACCGGGGCGTGGCCGAGCGCGCTCACGACCGGCTGGCCCTGCGGCGGCCGCGGGGTGATCGAAGGCCCCTTGACGCTGAAGTAGCCGCCGGTGAAGTCGATGTAATGCAGCTTGCCGCGGTCGATGAACCGGCCGGTGGCGGCGTCCCTGATCTCGGCGTCGTCCTCCCAGCTGTCCCACAGCCGCCGGACCACCTCCACGTAGTCCGCTGCCTCGTCGAACAGCCCGGCGACCAGCTGCTGCACCCGCGGGTCGGAGCGGTCGGTGATGTCCAGGGCCGGGAAGCTGCGGCGGCCGAAGTGCGCCGCCTCATCCGGGCGCGCCGTCACCTGCACCCGCACGCCCGCCCGCCCGGTGCTGACGTAGTCCAGGGTGGCGATCGCCTTGGAGATGTGGAACGGCTCGGTGTGCGTCACCACGGCCGTGGGGACCAGCCCGATGTGGCTGGTCAGCGGCGCCGCCCGGGCCGCGATCAGCACCGCGTCAAGGCGCCCGCGCACCTGGTCGGTGCGCTGGTCCGGCTCGAAGCGGCGCGAGGACTGCAGGCCGAGCCCGTCCTCGATGGTCACGAAGTCGAGCAGGCCGCGCTCGGCCTCCTGGATCAGGTCCACCCAGTAGCGCGACTGGAACAGCTCGCCAGGCCGCGCCCGGGGCTCGCGCCACGCGGCCGGGTGCCAGCCAGCGCCGTCCAGCGCGACGGCCAGGTGGAGTGCCGGGGATGCCGCGGACATGATCTGCTGACGCTCGTATGCCATGTGAGCAGCATTTTAGGCAATGTCTATAGATATTGTCGAGTTACCCGGCCGCCTGCCGGGCCTGCCGTGCGCTGAGCCTGCTCAGGACGCGCAGCACGCCCGGCGCCAGCCGGGAAAGCGCATAGACGGCCTTCGACTCGGCGTTCACGGCCACGACCGCGCGATCCCGCAGCACGGCGCGCATCACGGCCGCGGCGACCTTCTCCGGCGGGAACCGGCGGCGCCGCAGCGCGCGGACCCCGAGCTCGCGCTGCCGTTCCGCCTCGGCCGCGGGCATCCCGACGAACCGCATGGCCCGAGCGATCGGCGTGCTGGTCAGCCCGGGGCAGATGGCCGTCACCCCGATGCCGTACCCGGCCAGTTCGGCCCGCAAATACTCGCTGAGCGCCAGCACGGCAGCCTTGGTCGTCGAGTAAGCCGGCTGAGACGGCGCCGGCCAGAACGCGGCGGCTGAGGCGACGTTCACCAGGTGACCGCCCTTCCCCCGGTCCACCATCTGCGCGCCGAACAGCCGGCATCCGCGGATAACGCCGAAGAGGTTGACCTCCGCGATCTGCTGCCAGTCTTCCTCGGTGTGGGCCAGGAACGGCCCGCTGATCACGATTCCGGCATTGTTGACCACCACGTCGGGAACGCCGACCTCGGCGCGGGTCCAGGCGGCGAACCGCTCCATGTCCGGCGCGGACGCCACGTCCACCTGCCGCGCGTGCGCGTCGCCGCCGCGGCTGCGGATGAGCTCGCACACCGACGTGGCCGTGGACAGGTTCAGGTCCGCGGCGATCACGCGCGCCCCGTTGGCTGCGAAGCCGAGCGCGGTCGCCCGGCCGATGCCGCTCCCGGCACCCGTCACCACGACAAGATCGTTCTGAAACGGCTTCTCCGCGTTTGTCATGCCGCGACGGTACCCGCCGGGCCGTCCCGTCCGCTCCCCGCCCGTCCCCCGCCCGCCCCGCTCCCCGCCCGTCCCCCGCCCGCGCCGTTCCCCGCCCGCGCCGCTCCTCGCCCGCGCCGCTCCCCGCCCGCGCCGCTCCCCGCCCGCCCCCTGCCCCCAATGAGGTGAAGGACTCCGCGCTGTCACTGTTGGAACAGCGTGGAGTCCACGACATCAATGAAATGCCGGGCTCGGCCGCCAGAAGGGCGCGGGCCGGCGCCCGCTCCCCGCCCGCCCCCTGCCCCCAATGACCCGCCCCCTTGCCCCCAATGAGGTGAAGGACTCCGCGCTGTCACTCTTGGAACAGCGTGGAGTCCACGACATCAATGAAATGCCGGGCTCGGCCGCCAGAAGGGCGCGGGCCGGCGCGCACGCCCGATCCTGGCGATGAGTTCTGAGGCGATGGGCCTCGCACGCCCTGGCCGAGACGCCGGGCGTTGGGCTCGCCGTGCTCGCGGGCGGCCACGGCGGCTTCGAGGGCCACACCGGCGGGTTCGCGGCTAAGCTCCGCGACGTGCTCGCCTAGCCTGCTCGCGCCTTCTGCCAGCAGATGGAGTACCGCCAGTACAGGTGCTGCCGGTACCGCATGCCCGGCAGGAGCCGGCCGGCCAGCCTGCGGATCTCCCCGTAGGTCTCGGCCGGGGGCCAGACGGCGGGCGGCTGGTAGCCGGCCGCTGGCGGGCCGGCCCAGGGCGGCCGGCGCCATAGAAGCACAATCCGGTTGCTGACGACGGCAGGGACCAGGAACGCAAGGCCACGGAGCGACCACCCGTTGCGGGCCAGCCCGATGACGACGAGTGCCCCGCCCGGCCGCAGCAGGTCCGCCATGCGGCGCAGCGCCGCCTCTGCGTCCATGTGATGCAGCGAGGCCACCGCCGTGACCAGGTCAAAGCTGCCGGGTTCCAGCGGGAGGCCGAGGAAGTCCCCGCAGCGGTACTCGATGTCCGCTGGCCCGGCGAGCGAACGGGCGACCGCGATGCTCTGCTCGTCCCGGTCGACACCGGTCACGTGCGGGACGACGCGGCTGAGCTCGCGGGTGAGCCGCCCGGTGCCGCAGCCGACATCGAGCGCCCGGTCACACCGGGCCGGGATCGCGCCGAAGATGACGCGATGGTAGTGGACGTTGTGGTTCCACCGATCGGCCACGGGCTGACGTGCCGGCTACCGGGCCAGCGCGCCCATCGGATCCCAGGCCGGCAGCACGATCGGCGGGGCGCCGAGCGCCACGCGCAGCTCCTCCGGCAGCGCGTCGCGCCGGGCGGCGATCTCGAAGACGTACTCGTCGAACCACGAGTCGTTCATCGTGTAGAAGCCGTTCTTGCCCTTGTCCGCGCCCCAGCTGTTCTCCACCCGCCACCTGCGGGTCACGCCGTCGAGGACGTCGACCCCGGTGAACAGCATCGCGTGGGTCATCAGCGTCTCGTGGTAGATAAGCCGGTCGGCCTTGCCGAGGGTGAAGGCCGTGTCATACACCGAGGACAGGTCGTACAGCTCGGCGTCCCACACGCCGTACTCGTTGCTCATCATCTTGCCGACGTCACAGCCGAACCACACCGGCTCGCCCTGCTGCAGCGTCCGCGCGGCGATGTCCTTCATCAGCGGTATGCCGACGTTGAGGTAGGTGACCGGCGGCGCCCCCAGCACGTTGCCGAGGTACTCGACCGTGAAGGTCCGGCCGGCCGGGCTCGCCGGCCGCGGGTCGTGGACCAGGCACACGTAGTCGTTGATGGGCAGGCCAACATACCTGGCCGCAAATTCCTGGGGAGTGAGCACGCCGTCCCGGTGAAACTGCTTGTCCTTGTCGATCCACTGCCAGTCGATCTGGTCCGGCGGGGTGCCCAGGTGGATGCACAGCACCCGGTAGGCCACTTCCAGGATGTCGGACTTCACCGCCCGGGCGGCGTCGACGCCCTCGGCGGATGCCTCGCGCAGCGACTTGGCCCCCTGCCGCAGCAGGTTGCGCAGCACCGAGTTCATCCGGCCGGTCGAGGCCGAACTGTGCGTCTCCGGCATGAACGCCTTGGGCACCAGGCCGTGCTTGTTGACGAGGGCGACGAACATGTTCCACTGGCCGCCGTCACTGGCCACCTCGTTGAGGAGGAACGCGACGGTCCGGTCGTCGATGTCACGGCCTGCGGTCTCGATGATGGCTTCGAGGAAGTAGTTGGCGCGCTCGATCTTGTCCCAGAACATGGCATAGTTCTGCGAGAACTCGAAGTCTTTGAGCCCCATCTTCTTCATGGCGCCGACGCGCAGCAGGTTGAGCCCGGCGAACAGCCAGCACCGCCCGCTGCGTTCCTGGTTGGTGACCTTCCAGTCATCGAGCAGCGTCGACAGCGAATGGTCCGTGCTGTTGATGATCTCCCGGTTGATCGCCACATCATCGACGGAGACCCTCGTCACCGCGTTCTGGGCGAGCCGGTACGCGGGGTTGGCGGCGAAGCCCTTGCGGAGCAGTTCCAGGTCCTGCGCGCTCAACGTGCCGTCCGTGCTCCGCATGGTCCCTCCTCCGCACCGCTGCGCCGCCTGACGTCAACCTATCAGCGCCCGGGCGCCCCACTATATGGGCGCAGTCCGGGAAAAACCGGCTGGCCGCAGCGGGCCGAAGCGGATTACGGCTGGGTGAGCCGAGCCGGATCGCGCCAGAGGTCACCCAGGCCGGTGAGCCTTTGTGGCGGATGAGCGGACGATGCTGGAGGGCTGGCTGCAGCGGCACCGGGCCACGTTGCTGTGGAAGTGCGCGGGGCTGACGGCCGGGCGGTTGGCGCAGCGGCCGGTGCCGCCGTCCAACCTGTCCCTGCTCGGCCTGGTGCGCCATCAGGTCGACACGGAGCGGACCCGGTTCCGCCGCCGGTTCGCCGGGGAACGGGTGCCGAGCCAGTACGCCCGCCCCGGGCGGCCGGACGCGGACTTCGAAGAGGCCAGCGCGGACAGCGCCGAGGCGGACCTCGTCCGCCTGGTCAGGGAGTGGGATCTGGTGCGCCGCGCGGTGGAGGGCGCCTCGCTGGACGACCTCTTCGTCAGCGAGCGCTGGGGGCAGATGTCCCTGCGCTCGGTGTACCTGCACATCATCGGGGCGTACGCCCGGCACAACGCCCACGCCGGCCTGCTCCGCCAGCGCATCGACCGGGCGACAGGCGCCTCACCCGTCCCGGCGGGCTCCTGGGCCTCCCCGGTGGGCGGGTCATCGCTGTGGTTGCCGGGTTCTGGCCCGAAATCGTGCCCAGCCTGGTGAAATGTCACTGTCGGAAGCCCCCAGCAGCCTGATGGCGAGCCATCAGCCGGAGACACAGTGAGCCGAGACACGGACCCGGTCCTGCCCTACTCAGGGATGTCCGGCCAGATCGCGCACTACCGGCTGGGCGGCTATCTCGGCCGGGGCAGCAGGGCTGTCGTCTACCTTGCCCAGGACGAGCGGACGCAGCAGAACGTGGCGCTCAAGGTCGTGGCGCCGGAACTGGCCAGCGACACCGCTTTCCGTTCAAGGTTCCTCCGGGAGTCGCGGATCGTGGCCGCGGTCCATCATCCCAACATCATCCCGGTCTACGAGGCCGACGAGGCAAACGGCACCCTGTACGTCGCCATGCGCTACGTGCAGGGTGGCGACGCCCGCTCGCTGCTCAACCGGCACGGGCCGCTGCCCTCGGCCTGGGCCTGGGACATCATCGCCGGGGTCGCGTCGGCGCTGGACGCCGCGCACGCGCACGGCCTGATCCATGGAGACGTCAGGCCCGCCAACATCCTGCTGGACGCGCCTGCCGGGGCACCGCGGCGGGCCGATGGCAGCGAGTTCGAGCAGGTGTACCTGTCTGATTTCGGGATGAGCCGCGAGCCAGTCCCAGGCGAGGTCATCGCGGCCGGCCAGGTCGAACCGCTCGACTATGCGGCGCCGGAGCAGATCGAGAAGCAGGAGACCGACGGCAGGGCGGACCTCTACTCGCTCGCCTGCACCGGATTCGAGCTGCTGTGCGGCACGCCGCCGTTCGGGCAGGACCAGGGCCTCACCCTGATGTACGCCCAGCTGTACGCGCCGCCTCCCTCGGCGGTGGCCCGCCGCCCTGAGCTGCCCGCCGCCGTCGACGCGGTGCTGGCCACCGCGCTGGCGAAGAACCCGGCGGATCGCTTCCCGACCTGTGGCCAGTTCGCCGAGGCGCTGCGGGCGGCGCTGGCCGGCGCTCCCAGCGAGCCCGGCCCGGCATGGCTGGGCGCGCCGGGCAGCCCGGCCGGGCCCGCCACCCAGACCTTGCCTGGCTACGGCCCGCCCGGTGGCGCCTGGCAGCAGCCGCCCGCCCCCGAGGCCACGCCCGCCCCAGCACCGGTCCTCTACGGGCCCGGGTGGCAGGCGCCCACGCAGCCGCAGCCGCCGGCCGCGCCCGGGCGGGCGGGCCCGGACCTGATCAGCAGGCTGCGCCGGATATACCCGCCGCCCGGGAGGCTGCCCACCGGCAAGAAGCTGGCCGCGGTCGCCGCGGCCGTGGTCATCGCCGCGATCGTCGTGGGCCTCGCCCTCTCCGGGAGGTCCTCGCCGGGCACCCCGGCGGCGTCGCGCGCCGCGGCGTCGCCGCAGCCGTCCGGGACCACCCTGGCGTCCCGGCAGGCCGCCGCCGTGAGCAGCCTGCTGGGATCGAGCGCAGCCACCCGGCGGTCGCTGGAAGGCGCGGTCGGCGAGGTCCGGAACTGCTCGAGCCTGCCCAGCGCCACCAGCCAGATCAGGGCCGTGGTCAGCGAGCGGAGCACCGAGTACCGGCATGCCTCCGCCCTGTCCCTGGCCGATGTGGCGGGCGGCGCGACGGTCAAGGCCGACCTGCTCACCGCGCTGCGCACCTCGCTGGACGCCGACCGCGACTACCTGGCGTGGGCGCGGCAGCAGCGGAGTTCGGGGTGCTCGCCGGCGGCGCAGTCGAGGGCCTACAACACCGCGATCAGGGCGGACGGGCAGGCGGTTGCGGCCAAGGCGGCGTTCATCCAGGTGTGGAACCCGATCGCGACCAAGTACGGCCTGCCGCAGGAATCCCCCGGCGACATCTGACGGGCTCTACGCGGGGGCGAGGAATGCCCGGAGCGCGGCGGTCAGCATCGCCGGGTCCGCGGCACCGCCGAGCTCACGGGCCGAATGCATGGCCAGCGCCGGGTTGCCCACGTCCACGGTGGGCATGGCCAGGCCGGCCGCCACGTAGGGCCCGATCGTCGAGCCGCTGCGCACGCCGCTCCTGTTGACGAAGTACTGCACCGGCACGCCCGCCTGCTCGGCCGCGAGCAGGAACGCGGCGTGCGTCCTCGCCTCGGTGGCGTAGAGCACATTCGCGCTCATCTTCACGATCGGGCCCCCGTTCAGCGCGATCTGGTGCTGCGGCTCGTGCCTGTCCGGGTAGTTCGGGTGCGTGGCGTGGCTCATGTCCGCCGAGACGTGCACCGACCCCCCGACCGCCCGCAGGAACTCCTCCCGCGTCCCGCCGCGGGCGAGCACCGAGCGCTCCAGCTGCCGGCCAAGCCAGGCGCCGCGCGCCCCGGTCGCCGACACGCTCCCGATCTCCTCGTTGTCGAACAGCGCCAGCGCGCTGACGTGCTGCGGCGCCGGCTGGCCCGCGACCGCGGCCAGCGCGGTCACGCTGGCGTGCGAGCAGCCCAGGTCGTCCAGCCTCGCCGAGCTGACAAACTCCTCGTTCAGCCCGGCCAGCGTGCCCCCGGCCAGGTCGTACGTGACCAGCTCATGGCTGAGGACGTCGCCGGCCTGGACGCCGAGCTCGGCCCCGAGAAATCCCTTGAACGCTCCGTCGTCGGGCTGGCCCAGCGACCACATCGGGACCAGGTGCTGCTGGGGATCCAGCTTGAGCCCGTTCCCGGCCCGCATGTCCTGGTCAAGGTGGACGGCCAGCTGCGGTACCCGCAGCACCGGCCGGTGCACCCGGAGCAGCCGGGTCCGCAGGCCGTCCGGGGTGCGCACGACCACGCGCCCGGCCAGGCCGAGGTCCCGGTCCAGCCAGGAATTCAGCAGCGGGCCGCCGTACACCTCGACGCCGAGCTGGCGGACGCCGGCGCTGCCGGTGTCCGGGCGCGGCTTGACCCGCAGCGTGGGGCTGTCGGTGTGCGCGCCGATCAGCCGGAACGGGGCATGCGGGGCCGCCCCGTCGGGAACCACCCAGGCGAACAGCGACCCGCCGTCCACGGTGACGTGCCGGCCGGCGCCGGACGGCCACCCCCCGTCCGGCGCAACCTCGGTGAAGCCCGCCGCGGTCAGCCGGCGCAGCGCCTCGGCCGCGGCGTGGTACGGCGACGGCGAGGCGTCGATGAACTCGATCAGGTCCAGTGCGGTGTCGCGGGCGTTGGTCACCGGTCCATCATGTCCCACGGGCCCATCGGGCCCGGCGGACGGCCGGCGGCCGCCGCCTCACCTGGCCATGGGGCTCACGGCCGGCGCCGGCCACGGCCTCAGCCGGCCGTGAAGGCCTGGGCCGGCCTGCCGGCCCAGGAGCCGGCCCGGAACGGCCGGATCGCGATGGCGGGCAGCTCGCTGACCGCCTCGTCTGGCGTGGCGAAGTTCGGGATCACGTGGTCTATGCCGGTCAGGCCGGACAGGCGCAGCAGCGGGGCAGCCCGGGCGACCAGCCGGAGCTCACCGCCCTCAGCGGCCGCCCGGCGGTCGTGGCAAGGTAAACGGCCGGGCGGGTCAGCCCTGCGCCGGCTCCAGCACGAACACCGGGATCTGCCGCGTGGTCTTCTGCTGGTACTCCGCGTAGGGCGGGTACGCGGCGACCGCACGCTCCCACCACTCGGCGCGCTCGCCCCCGGTGACCTCCCTGGCGATCATCTCCTGCTTGCCCGGGCCGTCCTGAAGCTCGACCCGCGGGTTCTCGCGCAGGTTGTGGTACCAGAGCGGGTGCGTCGGGGCGCCGCCGCGCGACGCCACGGCCGCGTAGCGGCCGTCGTGCTCCACCCGCATGACCGGTGTCTTGCGCACCTTGCCGGTGCGCGCCCCGCGGTTGGTGATGATCACAACGGGCAGGCCGGTGTCGAGCAGCGTCGTCCCCTGCATGCCGCCCGAGCTCTCATACAGGTCGACCTGGTCGCGCACCCAGGCCTGCGGGCTCGGCTCGTAGTCACCGTCGATGGGCATGCCACTAGTCAACACCCCTGCGGGGGCTCCGCCCCCCGCACACCCCCAAACCCAGTACCCCAACCCAACACCCCGCACCCCCCAAACCTCGTAGTGGCGCCGGCCGGGGGCCCTGCCCAGCCCGGGCCACCGGGATAGGCGATCACATAGGCTCCGGCTGTGCACAGGGACGGGATCGCTGCCGACGACCCGCGCGCCGAGGACGTCCGCGGCCTGCTGCGGCGCCACCTGGAATTCGCCAGGGACAACACCCGCCCGAGGACGTGCACGCGCTCGGCGCGGACGGCCTGGCAGATCCGGCGGTCACGTTCTTCAGCTGCCGGCGCGATGGCGAGCTGCTCGCTATCGGGGCGCTCAAGCAGCTTGACGGGCAGCACGCCGAGCTGAAGTCCATGCACACCGCGGCGGCGGCCCGGGGCCGCGGCATCGGCCGGGCGATGGTTGAGCACCTCGTCGGCGTGGCCCGGGACCGCGGCTGCACCCGGGTGAGCCTGGAGACCGGGTCCACGGCGGCGTTCGCCCCGGCGCGGTCGCTGTACGCGCGGGCCGGATTCAGCCCGTGCAGCCCGTTCGGTGACTACCCGCCGGGCCGGGGCAACACCTTCATGACCCTGGCGCTGTAGAGGCCAGCGCCGCGACCTGGGCTTCCAGGGTCTCGGTGGCACCGAGGCGGTTGTCGATGGCCACGTGCGGGGCGGCCGGCTCGGTGCCGAGCCGCATGCTGGCGGCGAACGCCGCGAAGTCCGCCTGCTTGGCGGTGTCCCGCCCGGACCCCCGGGCGGCGAGGCGATGGCGCAGGGTCGCCGCGTCGGACCTGACCCAGACCAGGCGCACCGTCCCCCCGCCCAGGTCGGTGACCCAGGCCCGCCAGTGGCGGGCATCGTGGATCTGCTGGGTGAACGGGGCGGACAGCAGCACCGGGCACCCGTAGCCGCGGATCTCGCGCGCCGTCGCGGTCATCCCGCCGTACTCGTGCACCTTCACGTGCTCGTCGTACCACGGGCCCTCGCGCTCACCCGGGGGCCGCCCGGCGGCGGCCAGCGTCGCGGCCACGAACGAGCCGTACATCGTGTCCTTGTCGAGCAGCGCGGGCACCGGATCGAGTGACGCGAGCAGCAGCCTGGCCACCGTGCTCTTGCCCGACCCCGGCGGGCCCGCTACCACCCAGGCCGGCGCCGGCGCAGCCGGGCGTTCATGCATGCTTGCGATCGTAGCCACCGCAGCAGAGAGCGAGGCAGCCGTGGATCAGCTCCCCACGCAGATGGCCAACCACTGGCGGCAGCGCCCGGGCCGGCGGCCCGGGCGGCAGCTGTACCACTGGCACATGCTGTTCCACGACCAGCCCGAGGTCCGCCGTCTCGCGGCCGAGGCGCAGGGCAAGCTGGCCGGCCTGCCCGGCCTGGACATGATCGACGAGCAGTGGCTGCACCTGACCACGTTCGTCGTCGGCTTCGCCGACGAGGTGCCGTCGGCCAGCGTGGAGGCCATGGTCGCGGCGGCACGGCAGACGCTGGCGGGCGTCGCACCGATCCCGGGGAGCCTCGGCCGGGTGTTCTATCACCCGGAGGCCGTCGTGCTGCCCGTGGAACCGCTCGGGGCGTTGCAGCCGGTGCTGGACGCGGTGGCCGCGGCCACCCGTTCGGCCGGATGCGGCGGCCGCACTGGCACCGACCCGTGGCTGCCGCACATCTCCGTTGCCTACAGCAACGGCACCGGGCCGGCTGCTCCGGTCATCGCGGCCCTCGGGCACTGGCTGCCGAGGACCGAGATCACGATCAGGTCGGTGAGCCTGGTCGCGCAGACCCAGGTGGGGCATTCCTGGCAGTGGCAGCCGGTTGCCGAGGCACGCCTCGCCGGGAGCTGAGTCACCCCCGGCGGATCGTGGCCAGCCAGGCCTGCGCCGTGGTGGTGCCGAACCAGGGTCCCGGATTGATGTCGAATGCCTCGGGCACGATCTCGGTGACGTCCCAGCCCTCGCGGAAGGCGGAGCGCAGCTCGTCCTGGCGGACCCGGCGGGGGCCGGCGTCGCCGGGCTCGTGCTCGCTGAAGCACATCAGGTAGAGGCTGCCGCCGGGCTGCAGCACGGAGGACAGGCTGCCGACGTACCTGGCGCGGTCGGTGTCGTCAAAGACGTGGAACACCCCGCTGTCTATCGCCGTGTCGAAGGCCAGGCCGAGCTCGCCGAGGCTGAGCGCGTCGGCGACCTCGAAGCGCGCGGTCACCCCCCGCGCGGCCGCCTTTGCCCGCGCTCGCTCGATCGCGAGCGGCGAGATGTCGACGCCCACGGCGTCCGCGCCCCTGGCCGCGGCCAGCAGGGTGTGCTCGCCGGTGCCGCAGCCCGGATCGAGCACCCGGCCGCACAGCAGGCCGGCGTCGGCCAGGCGGACGAACGCCGGCTGCGGCCTGCCGATGTCCCACGGCGGCGGCTCGCTCGCCGCGTATGACCCGTCCCAGCTCCCCGACGGCGTTGACATGGTCTCTCCCTGCATGGGTCGGGTTACGATCGCTGCCTGTCGCGTTGCCCCCATGCTGCCAGGATTGTCACCGCAAGGAGGGAGCCGGGCCGATGCAGCCGATCCCGGAGGACTGGACCAAGGCCGTCGCCGTTGTCGCTCACCCCGACGACCTCGAGTACGGCGTCGCCGCGGCCGTGGCCCGCTGGACCGGGCAGGGCAAGGACGTCGTCTACCTGCTCGCGACCAAGGGCGAGGCCGGCATCGCCGGCCTGCCGCCGGCCGAGGTCGGGCCGCTGCGGATGGAGGAGGAGCGGCGCAGCGCGGCGGTGGTGGGGGTGACCGAGGTCGAGTTCCTTGACCACCCGGACGGGCTGGTGGAGTACGGGCTGCCGCTGCGGCGCGACCTGACGGCCGCGTTCCGCAGGCTGCAGCCCGAGGTGGTGATCACCACGAGCTTCGACCTCACCTGGGGTGAGGAGGGCCCGGTCAACCACGCCGACCACCGTGCGGTCGGCCTCGCCGTGCTCGACGCCTGCCGTGATGCCGCCAACGAGTGGGTGTTCCCCGACGCCGGGCCGAGGTGCGGCAGCATCCGCGATGCCTACGTGGCGACCGCCGGCAGCCCGACCCACTTCGCCGACGTCACCGCCACGATCGCGGCGGGCGTCGCCTCGCTGCGCGAGCACCGCGCGTACATCGAGGGGCTCGGCGGCGACTTCGACGCCGACGAGTTCCTGCGGAACATGGCCGGCTACATCGGCCTGGGCGCGGGCTGCGACTACGCAGTCGGCTTCCGCCGCTACCCGATGGGCTGACCGCCGCGCATGTTCACCGCGCACGACACCCGGCGACTGCCCGGGCGTAAGGTCGGATGCATGGTGACTGCAGGACGCAAGGTTCTTCTCCTGGCCGCCGACGACTTCGAGGACTCCGAACTGCTGTACCCGCTCTACCGGCTCGGCGAGGAGGATATCGCCGTCACCGTGGCCGGCCTGGACGACCATCCGGTGACGGGAAAGAAGGGCCACGGCCCGGTGCCCGTCGACACGACGGTGGACCAGGTCACAGCGGACGACTTTGACGCCCTGGTCATCCCCGGCGGGTACGCGCCGGACAAGCTGCGCCGCTCGGAGGCCGTGCTGGGGCTGGTCCGGGACTTCGACGGCGCGGGCAAGCCGGTGGCCTTCATCTGCCACGCTGGCTGGGTGCCGATCTCGGCGAAGATCCTCAAGGGCCGCCGGGCGACCAGCGTGGGCGCGATCCGCGACGACATGGTCAACGCGGGGGTGGACTGGGTCGACGAGGCCACCGTGGTCGACGGCAACCTCATCTCCGCCCGGACCCCGGCCGACCTCGGCCCGTGGATGAAGGCCCTGCTCGCGGCGCTGGACTAGGCCGCCACGGACTTGGCCGACCTGAGGAAACCACGACTGACCGATGCGCGGATGACCTGCTCCCGGTTTCCGGGTCTGGCAGGAAAGGCTCCCAGGCGTCAGGGAAGATTAAACTCGCCCAGAGCCGCACCCTCGAGAAAAGCTTGCCATTCAGGGAAGCTGAAGGTAAGGACAAGCCCCTGGCGGTCGCGAGAGTTCCGGATCTGGACCTCGCGAGAGCCTACACACACTTCGACACAGTTGCCGCTCTCGCTCCGTGAACTCTTGCGCCATCCACCCTCAGGGCCATTGGCCTCCGCCATGATTGCCTCCTGTGAGCTCCCGTGGATTGGGTGCCGTTCCTATGCTGATGAGGTCAATGTGCAGGTCGGAAGGTCAATGTGCAGGTCGGAAGCTAGTGAAAGGCGCGACGGAACCTGACCGTGAGCTGAAGCAGCACTAAGCTGCCGAAAAGACGGCATCGCTGGACTCCCGGGACCCCACGTGGTACTTCGTAATTAGTCTAACTGTCGGCACGGCCGCCGTCACGTGTCCCTGATAGGGTGGTTTGGGTGACTCCTCCACCGGCCCAGCGAACGGATGCCCGTAGCTGGAAGGTAATCAGGCGATCACCTGCCCGCACTTCCGCCGTGCTTGTGTTGATCTATGCGGCTTGGGGCATCCTCAGCGCCGTAGCCATCCTGATGTTCAGCAACGCTCTTGCGGCACCTGTCTCCTGGCTGCTTCCGCTCAACCAGGCACACGCCTCGGCACTGGTCATCACCGCGTTGACCCTGGTAGCGGGTCTAAGTGCGCCAGTTGCCGTAAGTCGGCTGCGGGCTCGGCCCCTGCGGCTCCAAGCGCGGAAGAAGCAGCACGACCAAAGTGACCTGCATAACCACTGAGCTGGCCAGAGTGTGCCAACGGCTCGCTCTCACTCCTCTTGCTCGTCCGGTTTAGAAGCGTTTGAAGCAAATTTACCATTCTGCCAGCGTTTAACTGCCCTGGCGGCCAGCGCCAGGCCCGTAACCCCCCACACGCCAAACAACGTCGTGCGGAATTCCTCTGGATTCAGGCGCTGCAATTGGCTCGAGTGAGCCGCCATGGTGCTCACGAGATGGTCGAAAATGATGATCGCCAGTACAGCTGCACCTGATATCAGCGTCAGGTACGCGAACAAGAGCGTCAGATATAGGAACAAGAGCGTCGCGATCTGATTCAACGGCATCAAGTGCGCATTCGTTACCTCGAGGTTCAGGAAGCGGAAACGGCTCGCTGTCCCATCGCTCGGGTCTTGGGCTTGGTCACTGGTGACTGGCCGGTGCCGACTGGGGCCGTGAGCAGATGCACGACCCGACGGAGCGGGGGGCTTTACTGAATCGCGAGGCGCCCTGATCCCCTTTGCTGTCCCCTTGGGCGCCTTGTCCGAACGCGCCGACGGTTGCACAGTGCGACCGTCGCGAGACGGGGACGCGACATCGCCTACTGGGCGCTGGCCGTCTACGTCGCTGGGTGCAGACTGGCGGGGCAGCGTCATTTGCCTTAGCTCCCATCGCTCGGGGATAACACGAGTGGGGCCGGCTGCCGTGCGCGACGAAAGTCGTCGGGAATCGGCCGTCAGGTAAACGAAGCAGCGATCTTGGAGATAAAGTCATCGAAGGCTTGGCCATCCAGGCTCTTCGATTCGAGTTCCTCGAAGATCTGCAGGTACTCGGCGTTGACGTCATCGTCATCTCGATCGATCCGATCGCCTTCCGAGTTCTCCATGTACAGCAAGTCGTCGTAGGGTGCGTCCTCGAACGTCAGGAGGTTGAAGGCCCCCTTCAAGCCCGGGTGAGGGCCGACCGCGAACGGAAGCACCATGAGGTTGACACCATCGAGTTGATTGACCTTCTGGAGGTGCTCCAGTTGATCTTGCCAGGCTCGGTTACTGCCGACCGCGCGGCGCAGCACGGCCTCGTCGATGATGATCTTGAATATGGGCCGACGTTCCGCCGTGAGCAGTTCCTGCCTGCGGGTGCGGGCCTCGATCAGCCTGCGGACGTCGCGCGGGGAGATCTCGCTGACGTGCGTCAGGATTTCGCGCATGTAGGCGCGGGTCTGGAGGAGACCCGGGATGAGCGAAAGATGATACTGCCGCATCGTGGTGGCAACCTCCTCGAAGCCGAGGTAGGTCAGATAGCGGACGGGCAGCAAACCCTTGTATTCGTTCCAGCCAGGCCTTTGCGCTGCGACCGCCCGGCGTTCGAATTCCTCGACCGACTGCTCGTCTGTGACTTCGTACTGTGCCAGCAGCCGCCGCAAGTCCACAGTGCTGACCGAAGTCGCTGCAGTCTCGATGCGTCCCACCTTCTCTCGGGTCCACCTCAGACCCTCGGCGACCTCCTGCTGGGTCAAGCCCCGTTCCTCACGTAGACGCCGGAGCTCCTTGGCGAGGAGGTGCTTGTCCACGACGGGGTTGGGTGCAGGCATAAGGCGATCCTCCCAGGTCGATGTGTTGATGGTCACGTGCAATGAATGTAGCCATCACGTGCTGAACAGGCAAGTTAGACATGTTCCCGACATCATATACATGCATGTCCACGTGCATACGACCGGACCTGGCTATGATCACGACATGAGGCTCGCGAGCACTTCACGTGACTAGCACGAAGGCCGTGCGTGCCAGAGCCAGGGGCCGGTTCAGCGCTTCCAGGCCACCGTGATTGAGCAGCCCCGGGGCGCAGGTTGATCAGTTCCTCGACGGCGGCGGGTCCCGGTCAGCCCGGCGAGCATCGTCAGCAACTGTCGAGTTAAAGAGAGACGACATGCCCTACGTGGTCAGTGCCGTCTGGACAGCGAAGTCCGGCAGAGAAGACGCCCTCTGCGATGCGATCCGCCAGCTCGTGCCGCTGTCCAGGGCCGAGCCTGGTGCCGCCTCTACCAGCCTTACGCCGACCCTGCCGAGCCGCGCGTGTTCCGCCTCTTCGAGATCTACGATGACGAGGCGGCCTGCCAAGCGCACGCCGAGTCTGAGCACTTCCAGCGGCTCGCCTTCGGCCGGGCGATCCCGGAGCTGGAGAGCCGGGAGCGGGCGTTCTACGAGACCTTCGAGCCCTGACGGCCTGCAGCCTGGCGGCCCAGATGCTGGCTGCAGCAGTGCGCCGGCCAGTGCCTTGATCCTTGTTGCTCAGGCAGCGTCCGCAGCACGCCCGGCCTCCGATGCCCCGGGTGGGGCGGCGCCGGCCTCCGGGCCGTGGCTGCCCTGGCGCGCACAGCGGAGCGGGGCGGCGCGGGAGGCCGCGGCGAGCGGTATCGCCCAGGCCGTCTCCGGCCGGGCCGCACAGCCGCGGTGCCGTTTGGGGGTATCCGCCGAGGTCGAATAGTCGATGTGGCGCACGCCCTTGTGGTACGCCCAGGAGATCGTCGTGTGGAAAACGGTCCTAAAGCTTCGGCGCCGGTGTGGACCCTGGTCCGGGTGCTGCCCGGCGCAGAGCCGACAGCCATGGTGGGCGCCTGGCTGCTCGCCGAAGTGTAGGGCATTGGCCTGCTTACGGTGGGCGCAGACTTCCTGGTGTTTGCCGGCAGGCCACTGGCGGCGCGAATAGAGAAAGTTCTTGAACAGGATCGGTTTGCCGGATGGGTGCTGCGTAGCGGACTCGAAGGGACGGCGGGATCTTGAAACACTGCATTCCCTAAGGCCGGGCCGGTCGGGTCAAGGACCAATTTTGCTCCAGGAATGGCGGGTCACGGGGGCTGTGCGGCTCGCGGTGGCGGGGTCGTCACCTGGGCGTGCCGATGATGGCCCGGGTGCGGCGGAGGATGCCGAGCACCGTTTCATCGCCGGACGCCGTCATCCGGGCCCGCTCGGCGGCGGGCAGGTTGTTGGTCAGCAGCCGCCATGCCTGCTCGGTGGTCATGCCCAGGCTGGCCACGGCGCGCTGGCCAGGCTCGTCGCGGAACTCCCATCCGTCCGGGGTGGCGACAAGCCGCCAGGTCGGCGCGACCGGGCCGGAGACCGAGATGGTCACGGTGTCGCCCGGCTCGGCGTGGACCTGCCCGAGGCGGAACGGGTACGCCCAGCGGAGCCCGTCCAGCACCGGGCCGGCCAGGTCGGCGCGCAGGTCGCTGGGGCGGCCGAGCGCCTGGAGCAGCTGCTGGCGGTGGATCCAGTACTCCGACAGCTCGCGGACCTGATCGAGCCAGACCGGGACCGGGCCCGTTCCCGCCCAGGACACGTTTGCGGTGCACGCCCGGGGGTCCTCGGCGCGGAGCGTCTCGGCCAGCTGCGGCCCGGCCCATGCCAGCAGGCCGGTCACGACGCGGGGGCTCAGCCTGCGGGCGGCGCGGACCCACTCGTCCTGCAGATCGTCCAGCCAGGCGACGAACTCGCCTTCGCCCGCATTTTCCGGCGGCGGCGTGCCGTAGTACCCGTCGCGGTGCCGGGCGAGGAAGCCGAGGTCGTCACCGGCCAGATGGCAGCACAGTCCCAGGACTGTCCATCCCGGGCACGGCGACGGGCGCTGCCAGTCCTCCGGGCCGAGGCCGGCGAGCAGCTCGCCCAGCCGGGCCCGCTCGGCCACGAAGAGAGCTGCAACGTCCCAGGGCGGCTCGGCCGGCGGCCCGGTCCCGCCGTGCTGCGCGGTCATCAGTGGCCGGTGATGGTCAGGCGAGGGGCGCTCCGATCCGCACGGACCTCGACGGTGCCGCCGATGGGGAACGTCACGGCCGGCGTGGTATGGCCGAAGTCGACGTTGCCGATGACCGGGAGGCCGGCCAGATCGGCCTTGGGCGCGACGATCTGCGCCAGCAGGTCGCGCGTCATGGCGGTCTGGAGCGTGCACAGGTTGCCGCCCACGATGGCCCCGGCCGCCTCGCCCTCCTGGAGCACCCACCAGTCCGTTCCGGTTGCCAGGTGACGGTCTTCCTGGTCGAGGTACCAGGGGTCGTCGCTCCAGGCCGGCGCGGACGCCAGCTCGACCGGCCCGTCCCGCATGAGGCACGCCACGAAGCCCGCCTCGGTGTAGCCGAAGTGGTGCTTCATCCCGAAGCTCGAGTAGTGCGGCCCCGAGTAGCCGACCAGGCCGGTCCGCGCGTAGATCGCGTTGGACAGGGCCGTGATGTCGGAGAAGCCGCACAGCACCTTCGGGTGGGTGGCGATGAGCGGGTAGTCCAGGCCGGCCAGCAGCTGGTTGGCGTTGAAGCCGCCGATCACGGTGAGGATCCCGCCCACGTCCGGGTCGGCGAACGCCGCATGCAGGTCGGCCAGGCGCGCCCCCACCGAGGACGAGACGAAGTCGCCGCATTCCCCGGCATGCTCGCCGAAGGAGACCTGCAGGCCCAGCGCCGCCAGCTTCTTGTCCGCCTCGGCGCGCACATCGGCCGGGATGATCGCCAGCGACCTCGACGGCGCGATCACGCGCACCGACGAACCGGGGCGCAGTTTCGGCGGGACGACCGGCATCGATCCATGGTGCCCGATCGGCGCCAGGCCCGCGAACAGGCTTCCGGCGCGCGGGCCCGCCGCCGGCTAGCGCTGCTCGCCGGCGGTCATCGCGCTCATGATGAACCCGAGCAGCTGCAGCTCCCTGGTGCAGCAGGCCCACTGGCCGAGCTCGATCCGACGCCCGGTCCCCGCAATCACGACGATCCGGCCGCGGGTTCGCCAGGCCCGCCGCACCGCGGATGGCGGTTCGCCCAGTCGTGTGCACCACGACGTCGACGCCGTCCGGGGCCGCGCCGTCGGCCGCGGCGGTGGCGTCCTGCGCCCCCGGACACCACCACGTGCCCCGCCCCGAGCCCGCGCAGCCGCGGCTTGGCGCGGCGGTCCCCGGCCACGGCCA
>JASHPR010000133.1 GCA_030038015.1 Streptosporangiaceae bacterium | reverse complement strand
GGCCTGTTCGTCCAGCCCGACCCCGGCCCGGTGCTGGCCAACTACGGCCTGGAGAACCTGCGCTTCCTCTCACCCGTCTATCCCGGCGACGAGCTGACGGTGACGCTGACCTGCAAGCAGATCACCCCGCGAGAGGACGCCGAGTACGGCGAGGTCCGCTGGGACGCGGAAGTGGCCAACCAGGACGGCAAGCCGGTAGCGACCTACGACGTCCTGACCCTGGTCGCGAAGCAGTGGCCGCAGCCCTAGCGCTAGTGCACCGCGGCCCGGGCCCGAACGCCGAAGGCGACAGCGGCGCCCATCGGCGCCGGAGAAGTCGCAGGTCCGGTCCGCTACAGCCGGCCTCATGCCAGGGCTCAGTCGACAGGCGCGATCCATACCGGCAGGTACCTGGGCTCCAGTGCCGCATCGACCACGCCCAGCCGAGCGTTCCGGGAACGCTACCGATCGGGCATGGGGTCCAGGGCCAGGCCGAGCGCGACCGCGTAGCGGTGGCCGAGCGGTTCTCCTTCGCAGGTGCCCCCGACGTCGCCCCGGCCGACGGCCGTGCCGTCCGGCAGCGACCGGGCGAGCACGCCGAGCAGTTCCTCATCGCCGGCGGGCCCGCCGACCACCAGGATCTGGCCGGGGTCTGCCCCGAGCGTCCGCACCGCACGCTGGAGGTTCCTGGCCAGGACCGCCTGCTTGAGCCGTATCCGGATGGCCCGCCACTCGCCGGGGCCGTGGCGGCGGTCGAACGGCAGTAGGCCGCCGGGCCCGTCGACCACCAGCATGCCGGCCGCCGACGCCGGGGCGCTGGCGGGCAGGAAGCCGCGGCTGCCGTCCTCGGCCTCGAACCGCTGCCCGCCATCAACCCGCAGGCACGGGCCGCGCTTGACCCAGTCGGCGGCGGCACGCGGGATGCCGAGGGTCTCGGCCACCGCGGCGGTCAGGAGTTCCCCCGCCCCGGCGGCGACGATGTCGGACGCGGGCCCGATGACGTCGATCGTGCCGGCGCCGAGGTCCACGACGACCGCGTCGGGGCGGGCCCCTGGTGTGGTGAGCGCTCCGGCCCGCGCCGCGGCCGGCTCGGTGAGCGGGGAGTGGACCGGCACGGCCAGCAACTCGCCGAGCAGTCCAGCAGGCGGGATCGCCTGCGCGCCTGGCAAGCGGCCGAGGGCGGCGACCAGTACCGCCCGGCCCGTGCTGCCCGGCCGCGCGGTCGCCGCTTCGGCCGCGGCAGCCAGGTCCACGGCGAACAGGTCGTCTACCTCGGCCTCACCAGCACCGGTGCTGAAGACCCGCACCGTGCCGGTCGGCCATTCGGCCAGCCTCGCGCACGCGGTGCGCAGCGGAACCCGCCGGCCATCCGCCGTCAGGACCCACGGCTCATCCGGGCCTGCTCCCGTCTCGGCGGGGGCCGCGGCCAGCAGGCCCACCACCGCGTTGGAGTGGTCGGTCAGCGTCCTGGACAGCGCGGCGGCGTCCGCATCCTCGTGCTCCCCCAGGCGGAGCCTGGCACCCAGCGCGACCGGGTCGGTCAGCAGGGCCAGCGTGTGCCCGGGCGGCCGGACCTCCACGGCGAGCAGGTCGCAGGCTGCCGCGGCGGACGCGTCGACCTGGTCAATCACCGGCAGGCCAGCCGGCAGCCGGTTGGCCACCAGAACCCCCTCGTCACCGGCCACCAGGACGGCGCCGATCCGCGTCCCGGTGGCCAGCAGGTCCCTCAGCCTGGCCGCGGCCTCGTCGTAGCGCAGGCCGGCCGGGACCACTGCCACCAGCGGCGACGCGGCGGACCGCTCGCGGCCGGGCACCGGTGGCGACCCGGCGGAGCATTCGTGGCCGGGCACCGGGGACGGGCCGGAGCGCCCCGCTGAGTCGGACAGCACCAGGGGCGGTCCGACGCAGGCGCCGGTGCCGCCGGGGGTGGGCACGCCCGCGGCCAGCACGCGCAGACGGCCGCGGGGCGTGGCCGTATCGGGGACGGTGATCACCGAAGTGTCAACCGCCCGCAGCGGGGCGATCCTGGCCTCGTCGACCGTGTACCCGGCCTGGCGCTCGATCCGGCGGACCAGCGCGGCGGCACCGCGCAGCGAGTCAGCCGACCCCTTGCGGCCACGGGTGGGCACCCGCCCCGCGCCGAGGATGGCGCCGCCGGACACCAGCACGACCTCGGTCGTGGCGTTGCCGACGTCGACCCCGGCGATCACCGTCACGGGGCCGAACCCCATTCCCGGACATTCCGCACCCCTGATCGGATAGGGGCGGATGAGGATGGCGAGACGGATGAGGCATCAAGGAGGGCACGGGCGGAACGGCCACTCGGCCGCCATGCTGTACTCATCGATTAACACTTCGCCTCAAGCGGTGAGCCCCCGGCGGGCGTAGACGTCGGCCGCCTCGGCCACCAGCGCCGCGCAGCGCGGCAGGCCACGGTCGGCCAGGGATTCGGCCAGCACGGTCAGCTGCGCGGCGGTGGACCGGCCCGGGCGGAGCGCCTCGTAGATGCCAAGCACATCGTCGTCGGGCAGCTGGGTCAGCTCCGCGGCGCGGCGCAGGTTTTCGGCCAGCTGCGGGTTGCCGTGCTGTTCGGCCACCACCGCCTGCCGCTCCAGCGTCTCCGGGTGGATCCGCAGGTCCGCCACGCTGACCTCGCCGGCGCGCACGGCCTCCAGGGTCAGGTCGGCTACCGGCTTTCCCGACAGCGCCCGGATCTCGGTCACGTCAGTCCCTCCAGTGACAGCTCT
>JASHPR010000132.1 GCA_030038015.1 Streptosporangiaceae bacterium | reverse complement strand
GTTAGGGGGTCAGCACCAACTCAGCGCGCTGTAGGGAACTGGCGGGGACTAACCAGGAATAACGGGCAAACGGCCGACCGCCAGAAACCGGGGTTCACTGGGCCGTTCAAGATTCGCACCAGCGCCATGACCTGCAGCTATTACCGCACGTCAAGCCCGGTGACGGCCCTGCCGATGATCAGGCGCTGGATCTCGCTCGTTCCTTCAAATATCGTGAAGATCTTGGCGTCGCGGTGCCACCGCTCGACCGGGTAGTCGCGGGTGTAGCCGTTGCCGCCGAGGATCTGGATCGCCTGCTCGGTGACCCTGACCGCGGTCTCGCCGGCGACCAGCTTGGAGATCGACCCCTCGGCGTGATTGAACGGCACGCGGTTGCGCGCCATCCAGGCGGCGCGCCAGGTCAGCAGCCGGGCCGCGTCCACCGCGGCGGCCATGTCGGCGAGCATGAACGCCACGCCCTCGGTCTGGCCGATCGGCCGGCCGAACTGCACCCGGCCGAGCGCGTAGTCCCGGGCGTACTCGAACGCCGCGCGGGCCACGCCGACCGCCATCGCGGCGACGGCCGGCCGCGTGGCCTCGAACGTCTTCATCGCGGCGTGCTCCCGGTTGCTGCCGCCGTCCCGGACCTTGGCCAGCCGCGCGTCCAGCCGCTCCTTGCCGCCGACCAGGCAGCGCCCGGGCACGCGCACGTCGTCGAGCACCACCTCGGCGGTGTGCGACGCCCGGATCCCGTGCTTGCGGACCTTCTGCCCCTGGGACAGGCCGCGCGTGCCCGGGGGGACGATGAACGTGGCCTGGCCCCGGCTGCCCAGCGCCGGGTCGACCGAGGCGACGACGACGTGCACGTTCGCGATGCCGCCGTTGGTGACCCAGGACTTGGCCCCGTTCAGCACCCACTCGTCCGTGGCCTCGTGGTAGACGGCCCTGGTCCTTATCGCCGCCACGTCGCTGCCCGCGTCCGCCTCGGACACGCAGAACGCGCCGAGCTTGATGTCGCCGGGGTCGCCGAACATGGGCGGCAGCCACTCGGCTATCTGCTCGTGCGTGCCGTTGCTGCTCACCGCCACGGCCGCCAGGCCGGTGCCGACGATCGACAGCCCGATCCCGGCGTCGCCCCAGAAAAGTTCCTCCCAGGCGACCGGGATGCCCAGGCCGCTCGGCTCAAGCCATTGCTGGGCGAAGAAGTCCAGCGAATACAGGCCGGCCTTCGCCGCCTGCTCGAGGACCGGCCATGGTGTCTCCTCGCGCTCGTCCCACTCCGATCCGGCCGGCCTGATCACGGACTCGGCGAATTCGTGCACCCAGTCGCGCATATCGCGCAGGTCCTGGCTCAGCTCAAGGGAAAAGCCGCCGCCGGACTCGTGCTCGCTCATCATGCTCCTTGTCGATCCGCCAGCCGGGCCTCGTTGCCGGGCCTGCCTTCCGCGGGCCGGGCTGCTAAGTTACTCCAAAGTAACAGATACCAGCGGCCGCCGCACCCGGCTGGGGGCGCCGTTTTGCTGACCGGCCGGGCCGGACTTTCCCTCGTGTCCGGAGCCAGTTCCGGCGGCCGCGGGATCAGCCGCGATTCTGGGGAACGGATACCGGTATGGACTACAGCGCCTACGATTGCCTGCTTTTCGAGCGGCACGACCACGGCGTGCTCCAGGTCACGATGAACCGCCCGGAGAAGTACAACGCCGCCGACGAGGCCATGCACGGCCAGCTCGCCCGGCTGTGGGCCGACATCGCGCGCGACGGCCAGACCAGGGCCGTCGTGGTCACCGGCGCGGGCAAGGCGTTCTCGGCCGGCGGGGATCTCGCGATGGTGCAGCGCCAGATCGGCGACTACGCGCGGGTGACCAGCATGCTCGGCGAGATGAGCGACCTGGTCTACAACATGGTCAACTGCCCGCAGCCGATCGTCTCGGCGATCAACGGCGTCGCGGTCGGGGCCGGCCTGGTCGTGGGGCTGCTCGCGGACATCAGCATCTGCGCCGAGGATGCCCGGCTCGGGGACGGGCACATCAGGCTGGGCGTCGCGGCCGGCGACCACGCGGCCATCATCTGGCCGCTGCTCTGCGGGATGGCCAGGGCCCGCTACTACCTGCTCACCGGTGAGATGGTCACCGGCGCCGAAGCGGAACGGATCGGCCTGGTCAGCAAGGCCCTGCCGGGCGAGCAGGTGCTGGCCGAGGCGGTCAGGGTCGCCACCGGCCTGGCGGCGGGCCCGCAGCTGGCGATCCGGCTGACCAAGCGCGCGCTGAACAGCTGGCTGCGGACAGCGGCGCCGATCTTCGACCAGTCCGCCGCCTACGAGATGCTCACGTTCATGGGCGACGACGTCAAGGAAGGCGCGGCGGCGCTGATCGAGAAGCGGGCGCCACGCTTCGCCTGACGCCGCCCGGGTCACTCGTTCTCGTGACGTTCAAGGAACGTGAAGACGTCGGCTTCGTCAACGCCGGGGAAGCTGCCCGTGGGCAGTGCGGACAGGATGTACGAGTGAGCCCGCGCCGACGGCCACACCTGGCCCTCCCAGCGCGCCGCGAGGTCGGCCGGCGGGCGCTGGCAGCACTCCCCGTCCGGGCAGGCCGAGAAGCGGCGGACCAGCGTGTCCCGGCCGCGGAACCAGCGTGAGTGCTCGAACGGCACGCCGAGCGTGATCGCGAACCCGCGCTCGCGGCTCTGGTCCACGAAGGCCGCGCACCAGTAGGTCCCCGACGGGGTGTCGGAGTACTGGTAGTACGGGCTGAACCGGTCATCGGCGGAGAAGACCTGCCTGCCCGACCACTGCCGGCACATTCGCTGGCCCTCAATCGCGCCGGTGGCATCGGCCGGGAACACCACCCCGTCGTTCTCGTAGGCCTTGTAGATGATCCCGCTCTCGTCGTTCTTGACGAAGTGGCACGGCAGGCCGAGGTGGTGCGTGGCCAGGTTGGTGAACCGGTGCGCCGCCATCTCGTAGGACACCGAGAACACGTCCCGCAGGTCCTCGACGGACAGGCTCCTGGCCTCGGCAGCC
Source organism: Streptosporangiaceae bacterium (assembly GCA_030038015.1). Classification (GTDB taxonomy): domain Bacteria; phylum Actinomycetota; class Actinomycetes; order Streptosporangiales; family Streptosporangiaceae; genus JASHPR01. The sequence goes on along the minus strand of JASHPR010000132.1, from coordinate 3,961 downwards.
TCGCGGAGGAACGCGGTGGCCTGCTGCTCCGGGACCAGCACCGCGGCGGCGAAGTAGTTCGCCTCGACGCGCTGCCGCAGGAAGTCGGCGAAATCCGCCGGCGCGCTGTGGCCGAGCACGAAGTGCCCGAGCGTCTGCAGCAGGATCGTCCGCGGCGTGTGCATGCCGATGGACTCCTGCTTCAGGTAGATCCTGCGGTTGCGCTGGTCGGTCACGGAGCGCACGGAGCGGGGCAGGTCCCTGACGTACCGGACGGTGAACCCGTGCTGGCTCACCACCGACAGCAGCATCCCCTGAGAGAGCGCGCCACCGGCGTACCCGGCGGTGGCCAGGTCCGCCGCCGCCTCCTTCTCTATCTCCGGGAAGTAGTTGCCGCGCTCCCGCATCATCGCCCGCAGGCCCGCGTTGGCCGCCCTGGCCTCCTCGGGCGTCGCCGTCGGCTTGGCCCGCTGCTTGCGCAGCTCGCCGTACAGCGCGAGCAGGTGCTCGATCACGTCGCTCGGCACCCGGGCCCCGACGCGCAGGTGCGGCAGGCCAAGCTCCCGGTAGACCGGATCCTGCTGCGCCTCCTCCAGCGCGATCTCCAGCTGGGCCCGGCGGTTCGGCGGCTGGCGCCGCAGCAGTTCCGCGACCGGGACCGACAGCGCGGCCGCCAGGGCCTCGATCAGGGACAGCTTGGGCTCCCTGCGGCCGTTCTCGATCAGCGACAGCACCGAGGGGGCACGGCCGACGCGCTCGCCGAGCTCGGCCAGGGTCAGGCCCCTGGCCCGGCGGGCGTGCCGCAGCCGCTGGCCGAACACTCCAAGATCGAGGCCTGCTTCAGCGAAGGAACGAGAATCTTCTTCTGTGAAGACTGGCATATATTCATGTTAAACGAAATTCTCTTGAACTTGAGGACCTTCGCCCCTAGCTTCCGCGCACTCGCTGCCGCAGGCTTGCCGATATATCGGCGCGGTCGCCGCGCGGGAGAGCCCGGGGACGGCAGCAGGGAGGCCACCAGTGAACGATCAGGCAGCGACATTGCAGCGGGAGTGGGAGACGAGCCCGCGCTGGGCAGGCGTCCAGCGCACCTACTCCGCGGACGACGTGGTGCGGCTGCGGGGATCGGTACAGGAGGAGCACACCCTGGCCCGGCTCGGCGCGGAGCGCCTGTGGGCGATGCTGCACGAAGACGGCTATGTCGCCACGCTCGGGGCGCTGACCGGCAACCAGGCCGTGCAGCAGGTCAGGGCGGGGCTGCGGGCCATCTACCTGTCTGGCTGGCAGGTGGCCGCCGACGCCAACCTGGCCGGCCAGACCTACCCGGACCAGAGCCTGTACCCGGTCAACTCGGTGCCGCAGGTGGTGCGCCGGATCAACAACGCGCTGCTGCGCGCCGACCAGATCTCCTGGGCGGAGGCCGGGGGCGAGGGGCCCACGCCCTACTGGCTGGCCCCGATCGTCGCCGACGCCGAAGCCGGGTTTGGCGGCGTGCTGAACGCGTTTGAGCTGATGAAGGCCATGATCGCGGCCGGGGCCGCCGGGGTGCACTGGGAGGACCAGCTGGCCTCGGAGAAGAAGTGCGGGCACCTGGGCGGCAAGGTGCTGATCCCGACCTCCCAGCACATCCGCACCCTGAACGCGGCCAGGCTCGCCGCGGACGTCTGCGGCACCCCGACGCTGGTCGTGGCCCGCACCGACGCCCAGTCGGCGACGCTGATCACCAGCGACGTCGACGAGCGGGACCGGCCCTTCATCACCGGGGAGCGGACGGCGGAGGGCTTCTACCGGGTCCGCGGCGGGATGGAGTCCTGCATCGCCCGCGGCCTGGGCTACGCGCCGTACGCGGACCTGCTCTGGATGGAGACCTCCACCCCCGACCTGGACATAGCCAGGGAGTTCGCCGAGGGCATCCGGAGCGTCTACCCGGACCAGATGCTGGCCTACAACTGCTCGCCGTCCTTCAACTGGCGGGCGCACCTGGACGAGGGCACGATCGAGAAGTTCCAGCGCGAGCTCGGCGAGATGGGCTACCGGTTCCAGTTCATCACGCTGGCCGGGTTCCACGCGCTGAACCACTCGATGTTCAGCCTGGCCCGCGGGTACGCGGACGAGGGCATGCCGGCCTACGTCAGGCTGCAGGACGCCGAGTTCGCCGCCGAGGCCGACGGCTACACCGCGACCAGGCACCAGCGCGAGGTCGGCACCGGCTACTTCGACCTGGTGAACTCGGCCATCACCCCGCAGTCCGCCACGACGGCGCTGGCCGGCTCGACCGAGGCGGAGCAGTTCGGGGGCGGGCACTAGCCGCGCGCCAGCCGCCTGCCGGCGGGCCGGGCGGGTCCGGGCTCAGCGCATGAGGCCGATCTCACTCGGCTCGTCGGCGTAGTCGTCCTCGATGTAGGGACGACGCCACCGGGACGGGATGAACAGCGGCACCACCATCACCGCGCCGGCCAGGGCGAGCACGCCGCTGGTCAGCATGGTGCCGAAGCCTGCCGCGAACGAGTGGCCGTGCAGCGGGATGAGCCTTACGGCGCGGTTGGCGCTGGCCACTCCCAGCGCGGTCCAGCCGAGCAGCAGCACGCCGGGAAGCCCGGCGGCGAGCGGCGACACCGCGGGAACGGCCAGCAGGATGCCCAGCAGCAGGCCCACGCCCGCCAGGGCGGCGAGCGCGATCACGCCGTGCGCGCTGCTCAGGCTCAGGCCGCTGGCGCGCAGGGAAGCGACCTTGGCGACCCCCCAGCCGCCCCCGACGAACAGCGCCACCGCCATGATGAGCGCGAGAACCACCCCGACCACGTGCCGCATGCCGCCACTACCCCTCGGTCGCTATTTCCGAAGACGCTGGCTCCCTGGCACCCACGTCACCCCCGCCAGGCGGCCCGGCAGCCGCGCGGCCGACCGCGCCAGCAGCACCCGGGCCTGGTTGACCGGCTCGAGGGCGGTATACATCCAGTAGGCGTTCCGCTCCACCAGCGCAAATTTTACCCCCCGGAAACCACCCGGGCGGCGGTAGGCGGCCGGCCGGTACCGGATGAAGTCATCGTGCATGCGGCGGAAATACTGCCTGCGGGCGGTGCGCGGCACCAGCGGAAGGACCGTGGTGTAGTGCCAGATCGCCCGCTCGAACAGCGCGGCCTGCACCGCGCCGGTCAGCGGCGGGACGGCCCGCGCGGTCATGGCGAAGACCCTCTCGTAGGAGCAGAAGATCCGCGTCTGGCCGCTGCTCGCGGTGGCCATGAACGCACCCGGCCTGGCCCGCCGGTACCGGTAGCAGACGCGCGCCAGCGCGCTGATCCGCTCCGCGCCGAGCAGCATCGCGCAGGTGAGCGCCACGTCCTCGTGGATCCCGTCGGGGAACGCCAGGCCGAGGCCCGCCAGGAACGTGCGGCGGACCACCTTGCTCCAGGAGGTCATCGTGAGGTGGATCAGCCGCGGCTGGTCGGCCAGGGTGAACACCCCGCCGGGTGCGGCGCGGAGCAGCGCCAGGCCCGGGCTCGGCGCGGTGCCGCCGCCGGGGCAGAGGTCCTCGTAGTCGATCAGGAGCACGTCGGGCCGGTCGCGCTCCAGCCTGGCGGCGACCGCCGCGAGCGCGCCGGCGGCCAGCATGTCGTCGGCGTCGACGAACCAGACGTACTCCCCTGCCGCCTTCGTCAGGCCCACGTTGCGCGCGTTGCCGGGCCCGGCGCTGGCGGCCAGGTGCACCACCCGCAGCCGCGGGTCCGTGCTGGCCCGGGCGTCGAGGATCCGGCCGCAGCCGTCCGGCGAGGCGTCGTCGACGGCGATGACCTCGACGCCGGGCGTGGCCTGGCCCAGGATCGAGTCGAGGCAGTCACCCAGGTACTCCTCGACCGCGTGCACCGGGATGATGACGCTGATCGTCGGCTGCGCTGGCATGCGGGAAGGCGCTCAGGGCAGCGGATCGGGCTGCCTGGGCTCCGCGGCGGGCACCGGGGGGGCGGGCCGCGCCGCAGCGGGC
>JASHPR010000131.1 GCA_030038015.1 Streptosporangiaceae bacterium | reverse complement strand
AGGCAGCTCACCGGCCGGCAGAAGATCCTGGTGTACTCGTACTGCTACCACGGCAGCGTGGACGAGACGTTCATCGTGGCGGGTCCCGGCGGGCCGCGGTCCCGAGCGGGCAACGTCGGCGCGCCCGTCGATCCCCGCGAGACCACGCGGGTGGCCGAGTTCAACGACCTGGCCGGGCTGGAGCGCGAGCTTGCCGCCGGGGATGTGGCCGTGGTGCTGATGGAGCCCGCGCTCACCAACATCGGGATCGTGCTGCCCGAGCCCGGGTACCTGGACGCGGTCCGCGAGCTGACCCGGCGCGGCGGCAGCCTGCTCATCATCGACGAGACGCACACGTTCAGCGCGGGCCCGGGCGGGTGCACCCGCGCCTGGAACCTGGACCCGGACATCGTGACGATCGGGAAGTCGATCGCGGGCGGGATCCCGGCCGGCGCGTACGGCCTGTCGGCGGCGCTGGCCGACCAGATCATGAACGACAAGACGGCGGACCTCATCGATGTCGGCGGCGTGGGCGGGACCCTGGCGGGCAACGCGCTGTCGGTGGCCGCGATGCGCGCCGCGCTCGAGCAGGTGCTCACCGACGACGCGTTCGCCACGATGATCGCGCTTGCGGACCGGTACACGGCCGGGGTGCGCGGCGTCATCGAGACCCGCGCCCTGCCCTGGAACATCGTCCAGCTCGGCGCCCGCGCGGAATACCGGTTCTGCCCGCGGCCGCCGCGCACCGGGGGCGAGTCGGAGGCCGCCGCCGACCCGCAGCTCGACGAGTACCTGCACTTGTACACGGTCAACCGCGGGGTGCTGCTGACGCCGTTCCACAACATGGCCCTGATGTGCCCGGCCACCACCGGCGCCGACGTTGACGCGCACACCGAGGTCTTCGCGGCCGCGGCGGACGACCTGCTCGGATGAGTGCGAAGGTGCCAGGCCGGGCTCCCCGATGAGGTACTCCGTGATCTTCCCGAGGACCCATGTTGCGCGTATGTTGCGTGATCACTCGCCTGGGTCTCCGCCCGCAACTGCCCGCTGCCGGAACATCCGCTTGTCGATGATCTCGCCGGCCCGCTCGTGCGAGTGCTGCTGCATGCCCTTGGCAAGCACTTGGCCCGCGATTACCGGCCCTCGCTCCAGATCGACGAGGCGCTGCAGGTCGGCGGAAGATTGGCTTGCCCATGCGCGTCCCTCGTCACGGCTGGTTGTTAACGTCTATTCCTTGAGCATTAAGCTAAACGGTTATAGCGGACGAAGCGGCAGCCCTGGCGGAACGGGTACGAACGACCCTGCAGGATGCACGGGTTGAGGTCGCACGCCGTCTGAGAGCCGGAGGGCTACCACGGACCTGGCGTCCAGACCCTGGCGGCGCTAGGCGGCTACCGGGTCTTGCCGGCGAGCTGGGCCCGTATCTGGCCAGCTTCGGGGGTGCCGAGCTCGGCGTAGCGGGCGAGCGCTTGTTCCAAGTGCCGACAGGCCCGGGCGTGATTGCCGAGCGCGGCTTCAGCGTTGCCGAGGCCGCGATGCGCGTGCGCCTGCTGATAGGGGTCCTCGAGCTGGCTGGCTAGGGCGAGGGCGTCCTGGTGCCGGACACAGGCCTGGGCGGGATCCCCCGTGGCGAGCAGTACCTCGCCGAGCAGGTTGAGCGTTTCGGCGCGGTCGGCGAGGTCGCCGGTCTCGCCGCAGATGGCGAGGGCCTGCTCTAGGTTCTTGCGGGCCTGCCCGTAGCGTCCGCATCGCAGCTCGAGCTCGCTGAGACAGGCAATGGCCTGAGTCTCGCCGTGGCGGTTGCCGCTGGCGCGGAACCGAGCGAGCGCGTCTCGGAGCCGCTTCTCGGCCGGATGGTACTGGCCTTGGCGCACGCCGATCCGCGCGAGATAACAGGCGGCATATGTCGCGGATACGTGATCGCCACTTTCCCGGCAGATGGCCATGGACCGTTCAAGGTGGTCGGCGGCCTCCTGGTAGCTGCCCTGGCGCAGGTGCAGGTCGCCCAGGTTAGCCAGCGCGTTAGCGAGATAGACTCGCTCGCCGATCACGCCGCAGAGATCGGCGGCCTGCCGTAGCTCCAGGTCGGCCTGCTGGTACCGGCCGGTCAGCAAAGCGATGGTCCCCAGCCCGAGCAGCGCGCGGATCTGCTGGCGCTGGCTGCCGGCTGACCGGCCAAGGTCCAGCATCTGCTGGTAGTTGCCGACGGCCTGCGGGTAGCGGCCTTGCAGGTAATTGGCCATGGCCAGGCCGCTCACCACGCGGTACTCGGCGGCCTCTCGACTACTCCTACCGGCGGCCGTCCCGCCGCGCGTCCGTGGCGGGCAGCGTCTCACCGACGGGTTCACGCCGTGGCCGGACGAGCCGCCGCGGGGCATGCGGGTGGTGGTCGGCCTGCTCGGCGACGACGCCCCCGACGCGCCGGGCTGGGCGCGGGCGGTCAGGGTGCCCGCCGCGCCCGCCGGCTGAGGGATGCCGCAGGTCCGGGCCGATACTGGTGAGCGGAGGCGGTAACCGGCAATGATCACCCGAACCTGGCGCAGGCGGCCCGGGCCAGGCTCCGCGGGCACGGGCGCCCGCGGCACAGCCACCCCCGGCCCGGCGGCCGGGCCGGGCACCGGAACCGGGGCCAGGCCAGGCACCGGAACCGGGGCGAGGCCAGGCACCGGAACCGGGGCCAGGCCAGGCACCGGAACCGGCATCAGGCTGGGTGCCGTCGCCGGGATCGCCGGCCCGGCCGTGTTCACCGCCGCCTGGGCCGTCGCGTCGTTGCTGCAGACCGGCCATTCCGCCATCGAGGTGCAGATCAGCGGGCTGGCCGCGCCCGATGCGCGGGATCCGTGGATCATGATCACGGGCTTTATCGTGCTCGGCGGCTGCTCGGTCGCGTTCGGCACGGCGCTGCACGCCGCGCTCGGCGGCCCCGGGCGGGCCGGCGCCGGGCCCCGCCTGATCCAGGCCGCGGGGCTGCTCACCGTGGCGGCCGGGCTGCTGCGCCGCGACCGGATGCTGCTGACCGCTCCGGCGCACGAGTCCTGGCATAATCACGCGCACGACGTGGTCAGCGCGCTGATCTACGTTGCGCTGATCGCGGTCCCGCTGCTGCTGGCCCGCAGGTTCCGCGGCGACCGGCAGTGGCAGGCGCTGGCCTGGCCGCTGGTGGCCGCCAGCCTGGCCACGGCCGCCGTGCTCGTGGTCTTCTTCACCGGGGCGCTCAGCTCATGGGCCGGGCTGCTGCAGCGGATAGGCGTGACCCTGCCGCTCGCCGCCATGTCCGCGGTGGCGGTGCGGCTGCTCACCGCGGGCCGCACACCGCAGCCGCCGGCGCCGTGACCAGCCGGTTATCGTGGCGGCATGCCCGATCGCAGACAGATCGTCGAGGTCGCCGGGCGGAGCGTCCCGGTCAGCAACCCGGGCAAGGTCTACTTCCCGCAAACCGGCCACACCAAGCTGGACCTCGTCCAGTACTACCTGAGCGTGGCCGACGGGGCCCTGCGCGGGGTGGCCGGGCGGCCGATGATGCTGAAGCGGTACGTGAACGGGGCGCACGAGGAGCCCTTCTACCAGAAGCGGGCGCCGTCGTCGCGGCCGGACTGGATCGAGACCGTCGTGCTTAGCTTCCCCTCCGGGCGAACCGCCGAGGAGGTGGTCGTGACCGACGCCGCGGGGCTCGCCTGGGTGGTGAACCTCGGCTGCATCGACCTCAACCCGCACCCGGTGCGCGCCAGCGACCTTGACCATCCCGACGAGCTGCGGGTGGACCTCGACCCGGTGCCGGGCGTGGGCTGGGCACAGATCATCAGGGTGGCGCTGGTCGCCAGGGAGGTGCTCACGGATTTCGGGCTGACCGGCTGGCCGAAGACGTCGGGCTCGCGGGGCATGCACGTCTACGCGAGGATCGAGCGGCGCTGGACGTTCGGCGAGGTCCGCCGGGCGGCGGTCGCGCTGGCGCGGGAGATCGAGCGGCGGGCGCCGCGCGATGCGACCTCCCGGTGGTGGAAGGAGGAACGGCACGGCGTGTTCGTGGACTACAACCAGAACGCCAAGGACCGCACGGTCGCGTCGGCGTACTCGGTGAGGCCCACCCCCGACGCCCGCGTGTCGGCCCCGCTGGCCTGGGACGAGGTCCCGGAATGCCGGCCGGAGGACTTCACGATCGACACCGTCCCGCAGCGGTACGCGCGCCTTGGTGACCTGGCCGCGGGCATGGACGCCGCGCCGGGCTCGCTGGAGCCGCTGCTCGAGCTTGCCGCGCGGGACGAGGCGGCCGGCCTGCCCGACGCCCCGTGGCCGCCGCACTTCACCAAGCAGGCCGGCGAGCAGCCGCGGGTGCAGCCGTCCAAGCGCCGGGCCGCCGAGGCGGCCCGGCGGGCCGGGCCGGCCCAGGTGCCGCCCCCTGCGCCA
>JASHPR010000130.1 GCA_030038015.1 Streptosporangiaceae bacterium | reverse complement strand
GGGTTGGTGAGGCCACCGGCGAGTGCCCTGACATCGGGCCTGCGATCAGTCCGGCGGCCCTTGCGGCTGTGCCGCTGCCGCAGCCGCGTCCGCAGCTTGCCTGGCGCGCCGTGCGGGCGAGGCCGCGGTCAGGGTTCTCCAGCGCGCGGGCGTGAAGCCGTAGGTCTGCTTGAACTGGCGTGTCATGTGGCTTTGGTCGGCAAACCCGGTGATAGCGGCAACCTGGGCTAGCGGTAGCCCGTTCTCGACCGCGGCCCGGGCGAACTCGAGGCGGCGCATCGTCCGGTACCTATCTGGGCTTGTCCCATAGGCCCGCCGGAAATGGCGGGCGAGCGTGAAGCGGTCGGTACCTGCGATCTGTTCCAGGGCCGACGCCGGGGTCTGCTCGCAGGCGTGAGCCGCGAGGTAGTCCCGCGCGACCTCGACGGCCCTGACGTCGATCGCCACCGGGCGACGGCCGGGGCAGCCGCTGAGGATGCGCAGCGTGTCGGCGAGCGTGGCGGCGATCTCAGCCCGCGCGAGGTCACTGACCGGCTCGTCGATGTCGCGGAGGAGGGAGGCGACAACCCGGGTCGCGGTTGCCCGCTGGGGGACGGGGTCGGCGACGAACGGCAGCACGCGGCCACCGGCTGCCTCGCGGACCAGCTCGGGCGCGACGTAGAGGATGCGATAGGCGAAGCCGTCGCCGGTTGCTGCGGCTCCGTCGTGCGTCTCGTCCGGATGCAGGACATGCAGCTGGCCCGGCAAGCACACGCGCCGCGCACCGCGGTAGCGGAACGTCTGCACGCCGGCTGTCGTAACGCCGATCGCATAGGTGTCGTGCCGGTGCGGCTCGAACGCACAGGCGGACAGGTACACCTCCGCGCGTTCCAGGCCGGGCGCGCCGGCTCCGAACCGGATCGAGTCGCGCCGCGGGCCGCAGAATCGTTCAAGACGGCCGACCCGGGGGCCGCCTAGCGTCTCCCGCATGAGCCAAGGTTATCGCCGCGGCGATGTCTGAACTGGCCCTCACGGCGGCGATCCGCTGGGGACCAGCCGGGTCGCTGCTGGTCACCTCGCTCGCAATCATGGGCAGCCCCGGGCCTGCCACCGTCAGCCTCGCCGCCGCTGGCTCAGCCTTCGGCCTGCGACGCTCGCTTGGCTACCTAACCGGCACCATCGCCGGAACGATCACGGTGCTGATCGCTGTCGCGGCCGGCGTCACTGCGGCCCTGCTGGCGCTGCCCACCCTGCGGGCCATCGTGACCGCAGTCTCAGCGGCATACATCCTCTGGCTTGCCTACCACATCGCGAACGCGCCGCCGCTCACAGCACAGACCGCAGCCCGCAACGCACCCTCGTTCGCGGCGGGAATGCTGCTCGGCCTGGCCAACCCGAAAGGCTGGGTCGCCATCGCCGCCGTCTTCGCAAGCACGCGCCTCGCCGATTCGGTAAGCACCGATATAGCCGCCAGGACCGCCGCGCTGAGCGTGATGATCATCCTCATCCTGACCGCCTGGCTCGTCGCGGGTGCATCACTTGCCCGCCTGCTCCGCGACCCGCATCGAGCCCGCATCATCAACACCGCCCTCGCCGCAGCCATGGTCGGCGCGACCGCCTTCGCCGTCCTCCGTTAAGCCGCTGATCTGATCTGAGCGGCCGCTGGCGACGGCCAAGATCGGCAGGGTACAGCCTGACCGCCACGGAGAACGCCAGGTCGGCTACGCCGCAGCAAGCGGGCAAGCAGTACCCACGCGATCAGGGTAAACCGTTGAAGGCTCAGCGATCCGCGCATGTCCACCGACCTCTGAGCGGCCCGGTCAACCGGCTCGCGGCGCCGCTGTGGCTGGCTGCCAGATCACCCAGATCGGTGTACCCAACCTGTGATCGCCGAGAAGCCGCGACACCTCCCCGAACGGCGGTCCGGTGCGCGGTTATCAAGAGCCCTTTGCGTTGTGCAGGAGTCACGGTTACCCAGCCGGCGGACAGTCGGCCGACCGTATGTTTATGCATCGGCGCGCTTCGGGCGAAAATCCGCATCTGCCGCGGGTAGCGCGTCGTTCACGATGTGGACGGGTGGTGGTACGGAGGCAGTGCCGCTATCGTCCGCTGGCATGAGGAGTTCGCAGCCCGATGAGGACGTGCAAATGGTGATCGGCCTTGAGCTGCAGCTGCTTCAGCCGCAGGTCCGCGCATCAGCAGGGGAACTGGAGAAGCTGCTGCACCCGGACTTCTATGAATTCGGTGCCTCCGGCCGCAAGTGGGACAGGTCCGACACGATCTTGGCCCTCACCGGTGAACGGCCGCCAGCTGAGGACGCACCCGCATCGGCCGCGGAAATCACCGGCATCCGGCTGGCCGATGACGTCGTGCATGTGACTTACCTCAGCCGACGGGATGAGCGGTCTGCCCACCGCAGCTCTATCTGGCTCCGGACCGGCGCCGGATGGCGCCTTTATTTCCATCAGGGAACCCTGACCCAAGTCAGCTAGGAACCATCGCATGGGCCCACGTGACCAGCAGCGATGAGTCGTCCGGTCGTGCCGCGATTGGGGCCGCTGGTGGGATCGGCCTGTGGCCGGGGCGCCGGCTGGTCAGGCGGCGCGCCGCCCGATCAGTACACGCAGTCCGGTGGGCAACTGCTCGGTCCCGAACGCGGAGGCCACCGTGACCTGGACTCCTTCGGCGGCGAGCAGCGCTGGCACCCCGGCGGTGTCGATGAGGACGTTGTGGTGGATCTCGTCGTCGCGGCGCCACGAGCCGTCGCCGGCCCGGACGAAGGTGGTGATCTGGCGCACGAACCGGCCGGGTGCGGGCAGCGAGAAGCGGGTGATGACCGCCCAGTCGTCGTCGACGCGGGCGGCGGGCGGGGCGTCGTGCCGGGCCTGCCCGTAGGCAAGGTCGCAGATGTCGATGGCGAACAGGCCGCCAGGCCGCAGCGCTCGCGCGATCGCGGTGAGCGCCTGGTCGATGGCGTGTTCATCGGGCAGGTAGCTGAGCACGTGGCCGACCGAGACCACGGCGTCGGCCGGGGGCAGCACGTCGCCGGGAAGGACCAGCGGGCGGATGTCCTCGGCGGCCGGGGCGTGGCTGCGGGCCAGGTCGAGCATGGCCGGGGAGGCGTCGGTGGCGATGACGCGGTGCCCGGCGGCGGTCAGTTCCCGGGTGAGCAGGCCGCTGCCGCAGCCCAGTTCCAAGACGAGCCCGTTTCGTGATCGCACCGGGTCCAGCAGCGCCAAGATCCCCGGCGCGCAGGCCCGGGCGTGGAAGCCGAAGCCGAGGTGGTGAACAAGCGCGAGGTCGCGGCGGTAATAAGGGTCTTCAGGCGGCGCCACCCAAGCAGTGTCCCGCGCACCGCGCACTTTGAGCCAGCCCGTGAGCGCCGCAGCGGCCAGCAGGACATCAAGACGTCCGGTAGCCGCGATGAGCGACGTCGGGGTCACATGTGGCGTATTCGGGATTGGCCTGCACGATCTCGGTCGCGGACACCGGCCCGGAGGCTGGTCACGGAGCGTGCCTGGAGGGCGGCTGCGCAGCCGGTCCCGTTCAGGAGGCTCAGCGCCACGACGAAGCGCTCGCCGCGGCGCTGTGCTCCGGCTCGATTCCTTGTCAGTGCGTGCTCCTGTAAGCGAAGTGCGCTGGCGGGCTCGGACAGCTTGAACACGACGCCGCGTTCGCGGTTCGGCAGGCCCGCCCGGCGGCGTTTGGCCGGGCGGCTGCCTGGGTCTTGAGGCGGCGATGGCCTGCCGGTTGCGCCTGCCGCAGGTACCCGGGGCAGTCTGGCAGCGAACCGGAGTTATCCTGCGGACAGGGAACGAGCGGGTTCCCCGGCAGAGTCTGGTGGCTCCCGGCACCAGGAAGGGGGCCCGGATGGTCCTGGACATCGGTCACGGGCCCGCGGACACCGGCCCGGATGCACCTGCCCGCGGCGGCCAGGTCAGGCGGTTCGCGCGTGCCGTGCTGATCCGCTGGCGGGCCATGTTCCTGCTGACTGGCGCGGTGCTCACTGTCCTGGGGGTCATGCTGGGCAGCGGCGCGGTCCTCATCCCTGGCGTGCTGCTTTTGCTGTTCGCCGTGCTGTACGGGATAGGAGCCAGCGGCTGCACGTCGGCGGACCTGCTGGCCGGGTGGCCGTGGCGCGGGTGAGACCGGGTCGGTGCGGCGGCAGCCGCCGGGTTGACGCCTGTAGGACCGGTGTCAGGGCATCGGCTTCGAACCTGCAAGGTGGTCACTGAGGCGCGAGCTGGCTCGTCGTTGACGCACGGGTGCTCGGCGGCAATAGCCCGGCGTGCTGGGCTGGCGTGGCGGCTGCGGTTATGGTCAGCGCATGCGGCGCATCCGCGCGGTGCTGATCGATATCGACGGCGTGCTGACCATCTCGTGGAAACCGCTGCCCGGGGCGGTCGCGGCGCTGCGCCGGCTGCGCGCCGCCGGCCTGCCTCTGGCCCTGGTCACCAACACCACTTCCCGGACCCGGGCATCGATCGCCGGCGCGCTGGCCGAAGCGGGCTTCCCGGTCACCGGCGGCGACATCCTCACCGCGCCGGTCATCGCCGCCGCCTACCTGCGCGGCCGGTACCCGGGTGCCCGGTGCCTGCTGCTCAACAGCGGAGACATCGGCCAGGATCTGGCCGGGCTGAGTGTTGCCCGCCCGGGCGATCCCGGGCCGGTGGACGTGGTGCTGGCCGGCGGGGCTGGCCCGGAGTTCAGCTACCAGGCGCTCAACCAGGCCTTCGGCCAGCTGCAGCGCGGAGCCAGGCTGGTCGCCATGCACCGCGGCCTGTACTGGCGCACAGATGAGGGCCTGCAACTGGATACCGGCGCGTTCCTTGCGGGCCTGGAGCAGGCGGCAGGCACCGAGGCGGAGGTGGTGGGCAAGCCCGCCGCGGCGTTCTTCGCCGCCGCGCTGGCGCATCTGGGTGCCGGCGCCGCTGACACCGTGATGGTGGGCGATGACATCGAGACCGACGTGCTCGCCGCCCAGCGTCAGGGGCTCACCGGGGTGCTGGTCAAGACGGGCAAGTACCTGCCGCGCACGCACCAGGCCGCCAGCGGCACCCCGGACCATGTCCTGGACTCCTTCGCCGACCTGCCCGCCCTGCTGGAGGAACTGCCCTGAGCCCCTGCGCAGTGCCCGGAACCGGGCCCGGGGTGCGCCGGGGCAGAGGCACCTTGATGATCATGCCTGGATGCTGCCTGATTGCCTGGCTGCCGGCCCAGCGGCCAGCACCGCGAACCGTCTTCTTCTCGCGACAAGCTCCCGCACGCTCACCTCACCGGGCATGCAAACGGGCAAACCCGCTCTGCTCCAAGTCCTGCGCTCACCGTGGATGACGCGCTGCGTACGTCCCGATGGTTATCCAGAGCGGCGTCGGACAGCACCCGACTTTGCCGATGAGCGGGCGTTGCGTGCCCGCTTACTTATGCACAAACTGGAATAGTCATTCACGGTCTCCCGACCTTGCCGACGATCCTCGTCCGGCATTTCCATCATTCCGGTAGGAAATCAGATCGCCGATTAGGCGCTCGGATAGTTGAGTTTTGATGCCAGGTGCACTGCGAACAGAAGACCCGATTCTGGCTCAAGCCTTGAGGAACGCTCATTGCGGCGAGACGCTGTCCATACGGCTTGCCGGGATGGTCCCGCGGTCGGCCGGACCGTTGACTCCCCGTTCGCTCCTCGCGGCGGGCGAACGGCCGGGTCATGTGAATTCGTAGCCTGTGGCGTAGCTAAGAATTCAGCTGGGGCGCGGGGACGGGGCGAGCGCGTGGTGGAGCTGGGACCGGGAGCGGATGCTGAGCTTGCGGAACACCTTTCTGAGGTGGTAGTCCACGGTGTTCGCGCTGATGTACAGGCGGGCGCCGATTTCGGCGTTGGAGAGCCCGTCGGCGGCCAGGCCGGCGATGCGCGCCTCCTGCGGTGTAAGCTCGTCCAGGGTCGCGTTCTTGCGGCTGTGCACCGTGACGCCGGCCGCCGTCAGTTCCTGCCGGGCCCGCTGCGCGAACGACCGGGCGCCGATCGCCTCGAACGTGTCATAAGCCAGGCGCAGCTGGTCGCGGGCCTCGCCGCGGCGGCGCTCACGGCGCAGCCATTCGCCGTAGACCAGGTGCGCGCGGGCCAGCGGCAGGCGCATGGGAGTGCGGGCCAGCCGCTCGATCGCTTCCCGGTACAGATCCTCGGCCGCGCTGCCCTCGGCCAGAAGGGCACGTGAGCGGGCTTCGACGCCGAGCCCCCAATCCTTCCTGCTGAGCCGGGTGCGCACGGTCAGGGCATCCAACGCGACCTGAGCCGCCTCGATCTCATCGCACCGCGCGGCCGCTTCGACCAGCTCGGTCAGTCCTGCGCCGATTCCACCCGCGGGGTGGCGTTCAGATGAGCGCTGCGCGGCGGCCAGCGCCTCCGGATAACGGCCCAGGCCGTTATAGAGAATCGCCAGCGAGGTCTCGAACGCAACCTCCCTGATCGGTGGGCCTTCGTTGTCTGGCGCGCGGCGCAGTTGTCCGATGTGTTCGGTTGCCACGCTCTCCTCGTCGCGCAGCGCGCTCAGCATCCCGGTATCGTAACGGCCGGGCTGACTGCCGGTCGCCTGCCTGATCGCCGCGGCCTCCTCCATCGCCGCCGCGCTCCCGGCGAGATTCCCGGCATAGACGCAGTAGTAAGCGCGGCGGTCCAGCGCGATGGGGAGAAAGCCGACCGCGCCCATCTC
>JASHPR010000129.1 GCA_030038015.1 Streptosporangiaceae bacterium | reverse complement strand
CGGGTCGGGTGTGGGGGTCGGCTTGGGTGTGGGGGTCGGCTTGGGTGTCGGGGTCGGCTTGGGTGTCGGGGTCGGCGCAGGCTCGGACGGCGAGACGTCGACGTCCAGGTAATCCTGGTCAATATTGATCGTGTCGCGGCCGTAGGTCGCGTTCTCCCCGCCGCTGTACTGGTGGGCCCGCTGGTGGTCGGCCCAGTCGGCGTCCGGGATCGCTGGGTCGCTCGTGTTGGCCTCGCCGTTCCACCATGCATCCCAGATCACGTCCGGCATGGCGTACTTGGTGGTGTTCTGGACCAGGTCGGTGATCCCGGATGAGGAGCTGCTGTAAACCCCGGACTTATAGCCCTTGGCATGCAGCTCCGTGGTCCAGGCGGACAGGAAGGCCAGGGCCTTGCTCTCCTCGCTGGGTGGATAGGCCTCCATGTCGTAATAGAGCGGGGTGCCGGGTCCGAAGCCGAGGGCGGCCGCCCGGGTGACCGCGTCCTCGGCAGCAGCGGTCCCCTGGCTCGCCGGAGAGGTGATCTGGCCGTACTCAGCCTGGACCCCGGCGTAGGTGGGCACGAAGTGCCACCCCAGAGCTGCCTGCTGGGACACCCAGCCGGCGGTCAGGTTCGGCTGGGCGCACGCCTCGTCGGCGCCGCCGACGTAGATGCCGACGGCAGCGTAGGGGGAGTCCTTCTTCCATGCGCTCATGTAGCCGGCGCTCGGCGCTGCGCATGCGTCGAAGCCTCTTCCCGTATAGCTGGTCGCGCTGGCGGGCAGCACCGCGGCCGCGGCCGGTGCCAGCAGTTCCTCCGCCGGGCTGGCGGCGCGCGCCCGCCCCGAGCTGACCGGCTTCCGGCTCGGGCTCGCGGCGGGCAGCGGCAGTGACGCGCTGGCCAGGATCTGTGTCACCAGCGCCGGGTCGGTGCCGTACGTCGCGGTGACCTCAATTCCCGGGCTGAGGACCGTGATCTGCCGGGCCACCGCGTCCTCGGCGGACGAGGCGCCGGACACCGGGCCTGCCGCGGGCTGGACAAGGATCGCCTCCGTCGTCCCGAGCAGGCCGCTGGGGCAGTCCTGGTTCTGCCCTGGGTCTCCCAGGTAGATCGCGTGCCGGTCGAACCGCACACAGGTCGCTGACGTGCGCGTGGTCGGGACGACCGGCCAGCCCGCGGGGACGGAGAACTTGTACCCAAGATAGGTCACGGTCTTCAGGGCACTCGATGGCGCAGCAGCGAGCGCGGCAGGCGAACAAAGGCCGAGCGCCACGGCTGCGGCGACGGCTGCCAGGCCGGGTGCTGCCGCGCGCGCAGTTAAGGCAGTTAAGTTAGCCACGATCTCACTTCCCGAGCAGGGGTCCCACTAGATCTGTCCGACCTTGCGGGAGTTGCGACGGCCGTTGCCCGGGTGGGCGCGCCAGGCATCCGAACTGGACGATAATGCCAATACAGCCTATCGGGCAGGCAGAAAGACAAATTGTAACCTGGTTACACTTGCCGAAACTTTCTTCAGGAATTCATCTTCCTGACCGTAAGCACAGCCCAGGCATCCAGGTGACTTGCTGCCGCCGGTGATCCGAGTGGCGCTGACGAGTCTCGCGCTCTCGGGTCAGGCCCGCGGCAGCTTTTAGAATTACGTTCTAGTAATATCGGTGGCCATGGCACACAACCAGCCCCGGAGGACGCTGTGGCGTGGGACTTCTCGACCGAGCCAGAGTTCCAAGAGCAGCTCGACTGGGTCGAGCGCTTCTGCCGCACCGAGGTGGAGCCGCTGGACCTGGTGTTCCCCGGCGCGGCCTACTCGCGGCAGCCGAAGGCGAGGGCGCTCGCCGACCCGCTCAAGCAGCAGGTGAAGGACCGTGGCCTGTGGGCGCTGTTCCTCGACCGCGAGCTGGGCGGGCCGGGTTTCGGCCAGCTCAAGCTGGCGCTGCTGAACGAGATCCTGGGCCGCTACCGGTCGGCCCCGGTGATCTTCGGCACGGCCGCGCCGGACACCGGGAACATGGAGATGCTGGCGGCCTACGGCACCGAGGAGCAGAAGCGCCGGTGGCTGTACCCGCTGATGAACCAGGAGATCTTCTCCGCCTACTCGATGACCGAGCCGCAGGGCGGCTCCGACCCCAGCCTGTTCCGGACGCAGGCGGTGCGGGACGGGGAGGAGTGGGTGATCACCGGCGAGAAGTGGTTCACCAGCGCGGGGGCCAGGGCCGACATCATCTTCGTCATGTGCACCAACGGCATGTTTGTGGTGCCCCGGGAGACCCCCGGCGTGGAGATCATGGAATACCCCGCGCTGCACAACCACATCCGCTACAACGGCGTGCGGGTCCCGGCCGACCACCTGCTCGGCCCGGAGGACGGCGCCAGGGTGCTGGCGCAGCGGCGGCTGGGCGGCGGCCGGATCCACCACGCCATGCGCACCGTGGCCCAGGTCAAGCTGGCCCTGGACATGATGTGCGAGCGGGCGCTCAGCCGCGAGTCGCACGGCAAGGTGATCGCCGAGCACCAGATGGTGCAGGAGGCCATCGCCGACTCCTACGCCGAGGTGAACATGCTGCGGCTGCTGGTGCTGTGGACGGCGTGGACGATCGACAACTCGAGCACCAAGCAGGCCCGGACGCAGATCGCCGCGTGCAAGTACACCTGCGCGAAGGTGCTGCGCGACGTGAGCTACCGGGCCCTGCACATCATGGGCTCGCTGGGCGCCACCAACCTGACCCCGCTGCAGGCCATGTGGGCCAGCGCGCCGACCATGGCGATCGCGGACGGGGTGGACGAGGTGCACAAGGCCACGGTCGCCCGCAACGTGCTCAGGGGCTACCAGCCGCACCCCGGCCTGTGGCCGAGCGAGTACCTGCCGGCCAAGCGCGAGGAGGCGCTCAAGAAATACGCCAGCCAGATCGCCGCCGACCCGGAACTCGCCGCCTGGGCCGAACGCGGCGCCCGGTCCCTGCTGCACCCGCACTGACCATGGATATCGCGCAGCGGGTGGCGGTGGTCACCGGCGGGGCGAGCGGCATCGGCCGCTCGCTCAGCCTCGCCCTCGCCGGGCAGGGCGCCGCCGCCGTTGTCGTCGCCGATGTCGATGCCGGGGGAGCGGCCGAGGTGGCGGCGGCGATCGAGGCGGCCGGCCACCGGGCCATGGCGGTCCCCGCGGACGTGACCAGCCCGGCCGAGGTCGAGGCGCTGGTCGCCCGGGCCGAGGCGGCGTTCGGGCGGATCGACCTGTTCTGCTCCAACGCCGGCATCATCGTGGACGGCGGCGTCGACCTCCCGGACCAGGCGTGGTCCCGGAGCTGGGCGGTCAACGTGCAGAGCCACGTGTACGCGGCCCGCGCCGTGCTGCCCGGCATGCTGGCCAGGGGCGAGGGCTACCTCGTGCTCACCGCGTCGGCGGCAGGCCTGCTGACCCAGCTCAGCTCCGCGCCGTACGCGGTGACCAAGCACGCGGCGGTCGCGCTCGCCGAATGGCTCTCGATCACCCACGGCGACCAGGGCATCCGCGTGTCGTGCCTGTGCCCGCAGGCGGTGCGCACCAACCTGATCGCGACCAGCAGCCGCGAGGCCGGCATGCCGGTGCGGGACAGCCAGGCGGCACCGCAGGCCTCGGTGGACGGCGTGCTCACCCCGGAGCAGGTCGCGGCGTGCGTCCTCGACGGCATCGCCGGCGAGCGGTTCCTGATCCTGCCGCACCCCGAGGTGGCCACCTACGAGCAGCGCCGGGCCGCCGACCGGGAGCGGTGGCTGAGCGGCATGCGCCGCCTGCAGGCCCGCCTCCGCGGCCAGCCGTAGCGGCCCACGCCGGCCGGTATATGGTTCACGCCATGGCAGCGGAGGCTGGCCCGCCCGGCCGGGCACGGGTGTCGGCGACGGCGGCGTCGCTGACCGAGTCGGTGATCAGGGAGATGACCAGGCTCGCGCTGCAGCACAACGCGATCAACCTGGCCCAGGGCTTCCCCGATTTCCCGGCCCCCGAGGAGGTCAAGCGGGCCGCCGTCGCGGCCATCGAGGCCGACCTGAACCAGTACCCGATCACGTGGGGGCAGCTCTCGATCCGCGAGGCGCTCGCCGAGAAGTACCGCCACCACTACGGGATGACCATTGACCCTGAACGTGACGTGTGCGTGACCTGTGGCGCCACGGAGGCGATGATCGGGGCGATGGTCGGCTGCGTCGATCCCGGCCAGGAAGTGATCATCTTCGAGCCGTTCTACGAGAACTACGGGGCCGCCGCCGCGATCGCCGGTGCCTCGCCCCGGTACGTCACCCTGCGCGAGCCCGGCTGGTCGTTCGATGAGGCCGAGCTGGCGGCGGCGTTCGGCAACCGCACCCGCGCGATCGTGCTCAACACGCCGGGCAACCCAACCGGCAAGGTGTTCACCCGCGAGGAGCTGGCCGTGATCGCCCGGCTGTGCGAGAAGCACGGCGTGCTGGCGATCACCGACGAGATCTACGAGCACATCGTCTACGACGGGGCCCGGCACATCCCGATGGCGACGGTCCCCGGCATGGAGGACCGCACCATCACGATCAGCGCGCTGTCGAAGAGCTACTCGGTCACCGGCTGGCGGGTCGGCTGGGCGATCGCGCCGCCGGACCTGACCGATGCCATCCGCCGGGTGCACGACTTCGTCACCGTGGGGGCGCCGACGCCGTTCCAGGAGGCCGGGGCGGTGGCGCTGCGGCTGCCGGACTCCTACTACCGACAGCTCGCCGCCGGCTATCTCGAGCGGCGCGACCTCATGCTCGGCGTCCTCGCCGCGGCCGGGCTCCGGCCCGCGACCGCGCCGGCCGGGGCGTACTACATCATGACCGACGCGTCGGTGCTCGGGCTGGGCGACGACACCGCGACGGCGCGCGCCCTCACCCGCAAGGTAGGGGTGGCCGCCGTGCCAGGCTCCTCCTTCTACGCCCGGGCCGGGCCGGGCCGCTCCAAGATCCGCTTCTCCTACAGCAAGAAGCTGGCCACGCTGCGCGAGGCGGGCAGGCGGCTGGCGCAGCTCACCGCGGACCCGATGTGACCGGCCCGCGGAGCGTAGCGTTCAGGAATGAGGTGAAGGACTCCGCGCTGTCACTGTTGGAACAGCGTGGAGTCCACGACATCAATGAAATGCCGGGCTTGGCCGCCAGAAGGCGCGGGCCGTCGCGCGCCCGATCCCGGCGATGAGTTCCGAGGCGATAGGCCCCGCACGCGCCGGCCGAGACGCCGGGCGTTGAGCTCGCCGTGCCCCCCGGAGCCGTCAAGAGGGCTGGGGCGGGCAGGCCGCGTCGCTCATCCCGCCGTGGGCGGAGCGCTGGGTGAGCATCTCGGAGTACTGGTCGCTGCCGCCCTTCAGCCCGGCCACCAGCGGGGAGTGGGCGAGCACCACCGCGCCGCCGACCATGACGAGCAGCGAGAGCGCCTCCAGCGGCCCCCACGCGCCGGTCGTCCGCAGGTTGTCGCCGAACAGCCCCACGCCGACCAGGATGCTCGCCACCGGGTCGACGAGGACGATCGTGGACTGGGAGGCGACGATCGGGCCCGCGTGGATGGCGTTCTGGGCCAGGAACACGGCCAGCGCGCCGAAACAGGCCAGCGCGTAAGTCTGCCAGTGGCGGTACAGCGAGGCCCAGTCCGCAGCGGCGAAGCCGGACACCACCTTCGTGCAGGCCGCCGTGAACGCGAAGCTGATCGATGCCCCGGTGCCGAACATCGCAGCCCGCCACCAGCGCGGGCCGCGAAGCGCGAGCAGCACCGCGGTCACGATCCCGGCGCTGCAGGCCCCGCCCGCGATCACCCACTCCCAGAGCGGAGGTGACAGCGTGCCG
>JASHPR010000128.1 GCA_030038015.1 Streptosporangiaceae bacterium | reverse complement strand
TGCGGTGGCCCGGGCGGTGTAGAGCGGCTTGGTCAGCGAGGTGGTCATGTCTGGCTCCTTCGATCGGTGCACACCGTGCAACCGCGCCCATCCCCGCCGCCATTCCGCGATGACCGTAATCAGGCGGGATGACGGCGCACCAGGGCCAGCCGGCGGGTTCCCCGCTCTCGGCGGCCGAGCGAAATCCCCGGGTACAGACTCACCCAGGCACTGCCCGCGCTCCGGCAGCGACCGAGCTCGGTCCCGTCCGGCCGCTGGCCAGACCGTCCCAGCTAGTGCCGCGTCAGGCCACGTTTGCCCCGAGGCTAGGATCACTTCGTGCGTGCCGACAGCTTCGAGAGCCTGATCCTGTTCGTGTCGAATCTGGCACACGCTAAGGCCTTCTACGCTGATGCACTCAGCCTGCCGGTCCTGTTCGAGGATGAGATCATCGTCGTGGTCGGTGGGCCATCAGGACGTATCGTGCTGCACCGCAACGACCGGGGTCACGACGAGCGAGGCATCTTCCCGGCGGGCTCGGGGATAGGCGGTGCCGCCGTTCGCTTCACCGTCGATGACCCCGATGCCTGCGAGAGGGACGCCGCAGCACGAGGACTGAAAGTGGTATGGCCGACTCAGGACGCATTCTGGGGACGATTCGTCATCTTGGCTGATCCCGACGGGCGCTCGGTCGTGCTCGCAAAGATGAGGCCAAGACAAGCGGTCTAGCAAGGGCGAACGTTGCCGGTGGCGGCACTGGATCGCTGGCCGGCCACCTGGGCTCGGCGCAGAGCGGCTGCTGTTCGTCCCCGGCGTGCATTTCCCCGCCGGCGTGGGGCGCAAGCCTTAACCGTCCCTGGATTCTTGCTCGATGGTGAGGTGGCCGTTGCTCATGACGCCAACGCGCTGCGCCCGGCGGGCGATCGAGGTGTCATGGGTGACCAGGACCAGGGTGAGCCCGCGCTCCCGCCACAGCTTCTCCAGCAGGGCGATGATGTCGTCCCTGGTGTCCTCGTCGAGGTTGCCGGTCGGCTCCCCCGGCCCGGCGGTGGCCTGGCCATCGACATCGCCTTCCCGCCGCCCACTCCGGTCAGCCCGCCGCACACCCGTCGGCCGCACGCCGGACGCGCAGCCCTGGTGTAACCGGCGTCACGCACACGGCAGGCAGGCACGCACCACCGCGGTCCCCGCGCCTGCGTGGCGGCGAGCGCATCCCTCAGGACTGTTCCGCCACTTCCAGCAGGGCGCTCGCCAGGTCAGGGGGAACGCACACTTAACCCTCAGCCCGCTCCAGGAGCACGACCGGGATCTGCCGCGTCGTCTTCCGCTCGTAATCGGCGAACCCCGGGTAGGCGCTCTTCTGCGCGGCCCAGATCCGGTCCCGCGTCTCGCCCTCGGCCACCCGGGCGGTGAACTCGATGGTCTCGGTGCCGACCTCGGCGCGCACCCGCGGGTTGGCCAGCAGGTTGTGGTACCAGTCCGGGTTCGTCGGCGCGCCCGCCTTGGACGCGAACACCGCGAAGCCGTCCCCGACGGCCTGGTACATCACCGGGTTCACCCGCTCCTGGCCGGTCCTGGCGCCGGTGGTGTGCAAGAGCAGGAGCGGCGCCCCCTCGAACTGGCCGCCGACCCTCCCGCCGTTAGCGCGGAACTCCGCGATGATCTTGCTGTTCCAGTCGTTAGCTTCAGGCATGCCCCGGTGAACCCGCCAGGGCGCGATTTCATTTCCCCGCGCCCGGTGAGATCCCTGCGCCCGTCAGAGCGGGATGTTGCCGTGCGCGCCGCGCCTGGGCGGGGCCTCGGCGATCGCGCGGGCGATCGCCCGCCGGGTCTTGGCCGGCTCGATGATCTCGTCGACCACGCCGAGCGCGATCGCCCGGGGGAGCCCGCCGGCCTCCCGCTCATGCTCGGCGGCGAGCTGGGCCTCGAGTTCGTGCCGCTCGTCGGCCGGGGCGGCGGCGATCGCGCGGCGGTGCAGGATCCTGACCGCCGCGACCGCGCCCATCACCGCCACCTCGGCGGTCGGCCACGCGAACACCCGGGTGGCGCCGAGCGCCCGGGAGTTCATCGCGATGTACGCGCCGCCGTAGGCCTTCCTGGTCATCAGCGTCACCCGGGGCACGGTCGCCTCGGCGAACGCGTGCAGCAGCTTGGCGCCGCGGCGGACCACCCCGTCCCATTCCTGGCCGACCCCGGGCAGGTACCCGGGCGTGTCCACCACGACGACGAGCGGCACCCCGAACGCGTCGCACATCCGGACGAACCTGGCCGCCTTCTCCGCGGTCGTCGAGTCCAGGCAGCCGCCGAGCCGAAGCGGGTTGTTGGCGATCACGCCCACCGTCCGGCCCCCGAGCCTGCCCAGCGTGGTGACGATGTTGGGAGCCCACCGGGGATGGAGTTCCACGCCCGGTTCGTCCAGCAGACCGTTGACGAGGGGCCGCACGTCGTAGGCGCGGCGCGCGGACTCGGACAGCAGCGCCCCGAGATCGGTCTCGGAGATGACGGCCTGCCCGGCCTCCGGCGCCTCCTGGCGGCCGAGCAGCAGCGCCAGCCTGCGCGCGTGGCCCATCGCCTCGGCGTCGGTCTCGGTCACCAGGTGCACGACCCCGGAGCGGCGGCTGTGCGGCTCGGGGCCGCCAAGCCGCTCGGAGTCCACGTCCTCGCCGGTCACGCTGCGCACGACGTCGGGCCCGGTGACGAAGATGCGTCCCTGGCCGGAGAGGATGACCAGGTCGGTCAGGGCCGGGCCGTAGGCGGCGCCGCCGGCGGCGGGACCGAGCACCACGGAGATCTGCGGGATCTTGCCCGACGCGAGCGTCATGGCGGTGAAGACCGTCCCGACGGCGTGCAGGCTCTCCACGCCTTCGCGCAGCCTGGCGCCGCCGCAGTGCCACAGCCCGATGATCGGCGCCCCGGTCTCGATCGCGTAGTCGTACGCGGTGACGATCGCGGCGCAGCCCGCGGCGCCGGTCGCGCCGCCCTGCACCCGGGGATCGCTGGCGAACGCCACGGCGAGCATGCCGTCGATGGTCCCGGTGCCGGTGAGCACGCCGCTGTCGTCGGCCGGGGTCAGCAGCGACAGCGACCCGGGGTCAAACAGGGCCTCGAGACGGGCATGCGGATCCCTGCTCAGGCCGCCGGGCGTGCGGGCCGGCGCGGGGGCGGCCGGCGCCAGGCCCTGGGCGGGCAGCTGCGACGGGGCATCCAGCACGGTGGTCACGTTGGTCTCCTCAGGTCGGGCGGGCGCGCCCGGAGTGCCGGGCAGGCCCGGCTCAGGCGGCGGTGAAGGCGAGGGCGACATTGTGCCCGCCGAAGCCGAATGAGTTGTTGAGCACGGCCATCGGGGCGCTGGTCCGCGGCTGCAGCTTCGTCGGCTCGGTCGCTATCTGGGTCCCGGCTGCGTCATCGGGATCTTCCAGGTTGATGGTGGGCGGGGCGACTCGTTCACGCAGGGCGAGGATCGCAGCTACCGACTCGACGGCGCCCGCGCCGCCGAGCAGGTGGCCGGTCATCGACTTGGTGGCGGAGATCACCACCCCGGTCGCCGCCGGGCCGAGGGCCTCGGCGATCGCCTGGCACTCGACCACGTCACCGGCTGGTGTGGAGGTGGCATGCGCGTTCACGTGCGCCACCTGATCGGGCGTGAGGCCCGCGTCGGCCAGCACCCGCCGGATGGCGAGCACCACCCCGGAGGCATCGGGATCCGGCTGCGCGATGTGGTGCGCGTCGGCGGAGTAGCCGACGCCGGCCGCGATCGCGTGCACCGGAGCACCCCGGCGGGCCGCGTGCTCGGCGGACTCGAGCACCACCATGCCGGCCCCCTCGCCGAGCACGAACCCGTCCCGGCCCTTGTCAAAGGGGCGCGAGGCCCGCTCCGGCTCGTCATTGCGGGTGGACAGGGCGCGCATGGCCGCGAACGCCGCGATGTTCAGCGGGATGATGGCGGCCTCGGTCCCGCCGGCCACTACCACGTCGGCCCGGCCGGACCTGATCATCTCCAGCGCGTAGCCGATCGCCTCGGCCCCGGACGCGCACGCGCTGACCGTCGTGTGCACGCCGGCCCTGGCGCCGAGCTCGATGCTGAGCCAGCCGGCCGAGCCGTTCGGCATCAGCATCGGGACCGTGAACGGCGAAAGCCGTGACCAGCCCTTCTCCTTGAGCGTGTCATAGGCGGCCAGGGTGGAGGCCACGCCGCCGATGCCGCTGGAGATCACGACGCCGAGCCGTTCCGGCTCCACCTCCGGTGCGCCGGCGTCTGCCCACGCCTCACGGGCAGCGACCAGCGCGAACTGCTCGCACCGGTCCAGCCGCCGTGCCTGCACCCGGTCGATCAGCGTGGCCGGGTCGGCGGCGGCCCGGGCGGCGATCCTGGTGGGCAGCTCCTGGGCCCAGGCGTCGGTCAGCCTGGTCACGCCGCTGCGCCCGGCTAGCAGCGAGTCCCAGGTCGACGGCACGTCGGCACCCAGCGGCGTGATCGCGCCGAGCCCGGTGACGACGACGTTCATCCGGTCAGTGGCCACGGTGATCGTGCTCCTCAGGTCAGGTGGCGTGGCACGCCCATGGCGGGGGAGCCGCGCTCATGCTGCGTCTCCTGTGCGCCGCCAGTGCCTCGCCGGCTCGCTCTGTCCCCAGCGGGCCACGCTCAGGCGGACACGGACGACCGCCGGACGTAGTCGATCACGTCCTGAACGGTCTTGAGGTCCTTGAGCTGGTCGTCAGGAATCTCCACGCCGAACTTGTCCTGGGCCGCCACCGCGATCTCGACCATCGAGAGCGAGTCGATGTCCAGGTCGTCGACGAACGTCTTGTCGGGGGTGACCTGGTCGGCTGGGACGCCTGCGACCTCGTCGATGATCTCGGCGAGGCCTGTCAGGATCTCCTGATCGGTCATGGCCATGGGTCGCACTCTCCTTCGTGTTTCCGTGCTGAACCGGTCTGGCCCCGGACGCCCGGGGCCAGGTCAGGGTACCTTGATCACCTGGCCGGCGTAGCAGATGCCAGCGCCGAAGCCGAGCAGCAGCACCGGGGCGCCGGACGGGATCTCGTCGCGCTCCAGCATCCGGGCAAGGGCGAGCGGGATCGACGCCGACGAGGTGTTGCCGGCGGTCACGATGTCGTCGGCCACGAGCGCCTGCGGCGCGCCGAGCTTGCGCGCGATCGCCTCGACGATCCGCAGGTTGGCCTGGTGGGGGACGAACGCGGCCAGCTCGGCCGGGTCCACGCCCGCTCGCGTGCAGGCCTCCTTCGCGACCGGGTGCAGGGCGGTCGTGGCCCAGCGGAACACCGCCTGGCCTTCCTGGAAGATGAACCCGTTGCGGTCCGGGATGTAGATCTTGTCGGCCATGTCGCCTGCGCTGCCCCACGCGACCGGGCCGATCCCGACCTCGTCGGGACCGGCCGCCGCGCCGACCACCGCGGCGCCCGCGCCGTCGGCGAAGATGATGCAGGTGGAGCGGTCGGTCCAGTCGATCCACTGGGACAGCTTCTCGGCACCGATCACCAGCACGTTGCCCGCGGTCCCCGTGCGCACCGCGTCGCTGGCGTTGGCCAGCGCGTAGCAGAACCCCGCGCACGCGGCGTTCATGTCATAGGCACCGGGAGCGGCGATGCCGAGCCGGCGGGCCACCGTCGCCGCCGTGTTCGGGATCTGCACCTCCGGCGTGCAGGTGGCGACGATCACCAGGTCGATGTCGGCGGGGGACAGGCCGCTGGTTGCCAGGGCCTTGCCGCCGGCTGCCACCGCCATGTCCGCGACGGTCTCGTCCGGGGCCGCGATCTTGCGGCTGGCGATGCCGACCCGGCTGCGGATCCACTCGTCGCTGGTGTCGACCATGCCGGCGAGCTCGTCGTTGGTCACCACCCGGGCAGGCTGGTAGCCGCCGAACGCCAGGATCCGAGCGCCAGCGGCACCTTCGGTGATGCGCATCCGTTCCCTCAGTCCGTTCCCTCTGGCTGGAGCCGGACCAGGGGCTGGCCGGCACTGACCGGATCGCCGTCCTCGACCAGCCACTCAAGGATCGTGGCCGGGAAGGCCGGGGAGATCGTGTGGCTGCCGCCGCGCATCTCCACGTGCCCGAGGTCGGCGCCGGTGCTGACGGTGGTGCCCGGCCCGGCGGCCATGCTGTCCCACGGCCCGGCGCGGAAGGTGCCGGCGAGCGGCGCGACCAGCAGCCGCCACTCCGGCGCATGGCTGTCGGTATGGGCGTCGTGGCTGGCCGCCAGCAGCGCACGCCCCTGCTCCAGGTCGGCAGGGCTCTTCAGCGCAAGGGTCTGCACCCCCGGCAGCGCGCGGCGGGCCAGGCCGGTGAGGGTGCCGGCCGGCGGAAGCTCGATCAGCGCGGCGACGCCGAGGTCCTGCATGGCCTGCATGCACCTGTCCCACCGGACGGGCGCGCTCACCTGCGTGACGATCCGCTCCAGCCAGTCGCCGCCGCTGCGCACCACACTGCCGTCCCGGTTCGACAGCAGGGCCAGCGCCGGGCTGCGCACCGGGACGCCCGCGGCCGCCTCGCGCAGCGCGTCCACGGCCGGCGCCATGTGCCTGGTATGGAAGGCGCCCGCCACCGACAGCGGGCGGAGCCTGGCACCGGGGGACGGATCCGCCGCGAACGTGGCAAGCTGCTGCACCGTGCCCGCGGCCACGACCTGGCCGGCGCCGTTGACGTTCGCCGGGGTGAGGCCGTGCGCCTCGATGGACCGCAGCACAGCCCGCTCGTCGCCGCCGAGCACTGCGGTCATCCCGGTGGCCTCCGCGGCCGCGGCCCGCGCCATGGCCTCGCCGCGCACCCGCACCAGGCGGATCGCGTCCTGCGGCTGTATCACCCCGGCGATCGCGCCGGCCGCCAGCTCGCCCACGCTGTGTCCGCCGGCCGCGCCCACGCCGGCGGTCAGGGCCGCGTCGGCGAGCTCATCTGCCTGGCTGGAGGCGCCGAAGAGCTCCGCGGCCGCGGTGACCGCGGCCGCCACCAGGAGCGGCTGGGCGACCGCCGTGTCCCGGATCTCATCGGCGTCGGCGGTGGTCCCGCACCGGGCCAGGTCGCATCCGGCGAGCTCGGACAAGGCGCCGAGGCGCTCGGCGAAGCCGGGCAGCTCCAGCCACTCTCGCAGGAAACCCGGTGTCTGAGCGCCCTGACCCGGGGCAGCGAGGAGAAGCATCTCTCTACCTTGCACTGTAGGACTTCACCATATGAATGCCGGAGCGTACGAAGTTTAGTGCTGAGCCGTTGGCAGAAGCCTACAAATCATGTTCCCTTGTGTGTCAGCCGGCTGTGCGCGAGGCGGCCCAGCACGACCGCCACCCAGAGAGTGAAGCCGCCCCGGCCGTTGCCGGGGATCACGCCGGTGAGCTCGCTCACCCGGCGGAGCCGGTAGCGAACCGTGTTGGGGTGCACGAACAGCAGCCTGGCCGTCGCCTCGAGCGAGTTGCCCTGCTCCAGGTAGGTCATGACGGTGTCGAGCAGCGCGGAGCCGCCGCTCAGCAGCGGCTCGTACACGTCGGCCAGCAGCTGGGCCCTGGCCTCCTCGTCGCCGTCCAGCGCGCGCTCGGGCAGCAGGTCGGAGGCCTCAACCGGACGCGGCGCGTCGGGCCAGCCCGCCGCCGCGCGGAGGCCGGCCAGGGCCGCGCTCGCGGACCGGGTGGCGGACTGCAGGTCGCCGACCACGGGGCCGACCACGACCGGGCCGGCGCCGAACCGCCCGGCCAGCTGCCGTACGGCCTTGACCGGCTCCGCGGTGCCGCCGAGCACCACGACAAGCCGGTGCCCATGCACCCCGGCGAGCAGGTCCAGGCGGGCCCGGCGGGCGATGCCCCGAAGCTCGTCGATCAGGCCCTCGGGCTCGCTGCCGTCGGCGATGCCGGCGATCACCGCCACCGGCCCGGCGGACCAGTTCAGCGCGGACGCCCACGACTGCAGGGCCTCGTCCACCTCGCCGCGGACCAGCGAGTCCACCACAAGCGCCTCCAGCCGGGCGTCCCACGCGCCGCGGGCCTCGGCGGTGCGCGCGTAGACCTGCGCGGCGCCGAACGCGATCTCCCGCGTGTACCGGAGCACCGCCTCCCGCAGCTCGGCCTCGCCGCCCGGCGCCGCGAGCTCGTCGACCTGGGCCTCGACCACGTCGATGATCACGCGCGCCATCTCCACGGTCTGCTGCAGGCTGACCGCACGGGCCAGTTCCCTGGGCGCGGTGCCGAACACCTGCCCGGCCACCGCAGGGCGGTCGCGCTCCGGGTGCTTGATCCAGTCCATGAAGGTGGCCAGCGCCGCCTGGGCCACCAGGCCGAGCCAGGACCGGTTCTCCGCCGACATCGTCCGGAACCACGGCAGCCGCCGGTCCATCGAGGCCATGGCGGCCGCGGCAAGCTGGCTCATCGACCGCTCGAGCCGGCGGACGGTCTCGTCGCGGACCCTGGCAGCGGCGCCGTCGGCCGGGGCGGGCCGCGGGGCTTCCGCACGGGCGGCCCGCTCGGCGTGCTGCTCCCGGCCGGTCTGCTGGATTGCGTTCACCCCGCCAGAGTGCCACGGCCAGGCGCCACGGCCCAATGACGCGATGCAGCGGGCCTGGCCGGGCGGGGTACCGGGCCTGGCATATCACGCTGTCGATATGCCGGGGCTTGGACAGCGAGTCGCGGCCGGTGGGCGGGTCGGCCGTGGCTGCCGCCAGCGGTCACCGCTGGGCGGTGACCGCCCAGGCCGCCGTGGTCATCGGGGTCGTGGCCGGTGCGGCCTGGGCCATCTCGGCCGAGTGGCCGGCCATCCACGGTGGTTTCGGCGCCCTGAGGCATGCACGGCCGGCGGCCTGACGGGTGTCTGCCGGCCCGGCGCTGCCGGGCAGCCCGCTCGCAACCGCCGCCGGCCGGGCGGGCGGTGACCGGCCGCGTGATCGCGCTCGCGGCGAGCGGTCAGCGTGCCCGGTGCGCTGTGCGGATGCCTGGCCAATGCAGCGCTGGCAGCATCGCGGGACCGGGACCTGACGGGCGCTGACCGGGGCTGGCGTCGGGCCCGATTCCGAACGGCCCTGCCTGCGGCTGCCCGCCACCGGGCAGGGCCCTTTCGGCTACTGCCCGCCCTGGTCGTCGCCGCGGTACCTGCGGTTCCGCCGCGGCCGGGCTGACCGCCGCTCGCTGCGCGCCGGCGCGGTCATCCCGCGTACCAGCAGCACGGCGCCCAGCGCCAGCGCCACCCACAAGAACCACAGGCCGCCGCTGGCGCCGCTGGCCAGCCAGATCACGAAAAGGATCAGGCTGATCGCGAGCCAGGACCCCAAGGCAGCCAGCCACGCCGGGGAGGACCTGCCCCGCCTGGCCTCGATGGACCCGGGCGGGTGCCGCCGTGTCAGCGGGCCAGCAGCGGAGCGGTCCACCGGAGCGTCCGGAAGCTGGCCGAGGTCAGTCCTCGGCAGGTCCGCCATGACCTCGTCCAGCTCGCCCAGAGTCTTTGCCGCATAGGCCTTGTCCATGCGCTCATCGAACTCCTCGACGGTCAGCCGGCCGGCGGCCAGATGCTCGCGCAAGGCGGCAACGATCCGGTCACGGTCGGCGTCGGAGGCGCGAGTCGTGGTATTGCTGGCCATCGGCATCCTCCTCGCTGTCCAGGGGGCGCCTGACCGCGGCTGGCAACGCTTCCCTTGCCCTGGCCTGCCTGGCGCAGGACCGGGAACGGAGGCCGGGGCGAACCGCTGCTCTGGCGCCCCATCCTGAACCTATGCAGGCCCCTTCTGCTGAAGCTATGCAGGCCCTCCCGGGCAGGTGAGAGGCTATGGGCCCGATCCCCCAGGACGTTCGGCGCGGCACGAAGCAGGCTCTCCGGTGCCACGGGCAGCGGTCATCAGCGGTGACCGGGCAGCCCCCATCCGCGATCCCGGACCCGGTGCCCGGTCAATACCGGGGGCGTCCATCTTGCCAGGGCGCCCGGCCTGGCGGCGAGAAAGGAGCGGCGGCGGCCGGCCCCCTGCTTTCCGCCCGGCCCGGGCTGGCGGGACCGTCCTGGGCCGGCTAGCGGTCGGCTGGGCCCGCCGGGCCGGTGCCGGGGGTGGTGCGGGCCGACCAGCGGTTCGCCGCCCACGGCGCGAGCGGGATCAGCAGCCAGCAGTACTTCGCGGCGCCGGTGTTCACCCAGGCCAGGCCGATGGACAAGGCCAGGGCGGTCACAACCACCGTGACCCGCGTGCGGTTTGCCC
>JASHPR010000127.1 GCA_030038015.1 Streptosporangiaceae bacterium | reverse complement strand
CTGCCGCACCGCGCGCGGCCGGTGGGCGGTCACGGCGGCCTGGTTCGGCGTGACCGCCGGGGCCGGGTTAGTGGGCCGCCCGGCGCTCCCGGCGATGGCCGGCCTGCCGTGGCTGGCGATCGCGGCGCTGTACGCCGCCTTCACCGGCTGGTCGTACCGGGACCTGATCGCGGCCAGCCCTATGGCGATAAAGCCGGGGCGAAGCGCACCCTGAGCCCGTGCTTGTGCAGCACGGCCCGGAACCAGACCAGCGACGCGCCGACGCCCAGGGCGAGGAGCGCGGCCGTGGCGATGACGGACAGCTCGAGGAACGGGCGGAGCGGCTCGGTCACCAGCAGCGCCGCCAGGCACCCGCCGAGCACCAGGAAGATGCCGGCCCAGAACAGGGTCGCTCCCTGGAAGAAGCCGTGCAGCCCCGGCAGCTTGCAGTCCGGCGGCCGCATCGCGATCACCTCGGCGGCCAGCTTGGCGCAGAGCGGGTCGGGACCGCGGGCGGTGCGGGCGAACAGGATGGCCAGGGCCAGGTTGGCCAGGGGGAAGTGCAGCAGGAAGATCCACAGGTCGCCGGTGGCGACGGCCAGCACGGTCTGCAGGGTCAGCACGACCGCCATGATGGCGAGCAGGCCGGGCACCGAGCCGGTCCACAGCTTGCGGATGGCTATCGTGACCCAGACGGCGACGCACCCGGCGATCAGCCCGGGGTTGCGCCCGAAAAGCCACGCGAACAGGGCAAGCGCGGCGACCGGGATCCCCACGGACTCGGCCAGGTTCCATGCCGTGATGCCCACGAGCCGCCGCGGCCGGGGCAGCTCGACTTGCTGGGCCATAGGTCGAGCGTACGGGGTTACCGGGAGCGCACGTGCCCGGAGCTTCGAGGGACGAGGCCCGCGCCGGCGGCGACCGCCGGGCCAGCGCCAGCCCAGGCCGGCATCAGCCTCTCCGGCGCGCCGGGGCGTGGACGTAAAGGTCCTGCCGGTCCCGCGGGGCCGCCGGGACGGCAGCCGCCTCCTGCGGCGGGCTGAGCAGGTACTCGGCGTCCCGCTGGTGCTCAGAGTGCTGGCGGTCGGCGTTGTAGACCTTGTTGAACTTCCAGATCATCTTCACGAAGTTGGTCTGGCCCCGCAGCAGCTGCCGGGCGACGATGCCGGTGGTCTCCGCGAGCGCCGCGACCCCGAGGTGCTTGCGGGCCAGCACCGCCTGGGTCTTGACCAGCTCCTCGTAGAAGCGGTGCAGCGGCAGCCGGGTCGGCAGCACCGCGTGCTGCACGTCGAACAGCCGGTAGTCGAGCGTGGTCAGCTTCCGGGACTCGGTCAGCCAGGTCTCGGTGCCCGGGTAAGGCGTCTGCACGGTGATGTTGACGATCTCGGGCACGCTCATCGCCCATTCCCGCACGAACGCGAAGCGCGCCTCGTCCCAGTCCGGGTCGGCGATGATGTTGATGGCCACCATGAGCCCCATGTCCCTGGCCACCTCCAGCGCCTTGTTGTTCACCTTCGGCGTGGTCCGCTTGCGGAACTGCCGCAGCCCCTCCTCGTCCAGGGCCTCCAGGCCGAGGAACATGTAGGTGAGCCCGAGGCGCCTCCAGCGGCGGAACACCTCCTCGTTGCGGAGCAGCACGTCGCACCGGGTCTCCAGGTAGTACTCCTTGCGGATCCGGCGGCGCTCGAGCTCCCTGGCGATCTCGTGGCCCTCCTCCGCCTTGATGAACGCCACGTCGTCGACGATGAACACGCCGGGCTCGGCGACGCGGGTCAGGTCCTCGACCGCCGCCTGCGGCGACAGCCTGCGGTAGCTGCGGCCGTAAAACGTCCACGCGCTGCAGAACGAGCAGTCCCACGGGCACCCGCGGGTGAACTCGACCGACGCGGCCGGGTCCATCACCCCGATGAAGTACTTGCGCCGCCGCCCGCCGAGGTGCCGCGCGGGCAGGTGGTCGTCCAGGCTGTGCAGCATCACCGGCGGCCTGCCGGGCCCGTCCGCGGTGACCGCCCCGGGGACCTCGGCCATGGCCTTGTCCGGTATGGCGGCGAGCAGGGCAGGTGCGCCGGTTTCGCCCTCCCCCTTGAGCACGGCGTCGATCGCGCCGCCGGCGTGGTCGAGCACCTCCTCGGCCACGAAGGACACGCTGTGGCCGCCGGCGAACACCGTGCAGCCGGGCAGCACGGTCTTGACCCACTTGGCGAGGTTCACCACCTCGGGGACGTTGGCCAGGTAGTTGAGGCTGAACCCGACCGCCTCCGGCCGGAACCCGGCGACCTCGCGCTCGAAGTCGGCCCTGCCGTAGACCTGCAGGTCGATGAGGCGGACGTCGTGGCCGTCGGCCAGCGCCGCCGTGGCGATGCGCTCCAGGCCGAGCGGCTCGAGCCGCAGGAAGATCTCCGAGTACATCAGGGCGCTGGGATGCACCAGCAGGACACGCATGAGCAGGCCCCCCCGTGATCGTGCGCTGTCGTTGCCCTACCGCGTGGCCGGCGTGCGGGCATGCCGGCTCAGGAACCGCATGAACTCCCTGCCCTCGCGCAGCCGCCTGGTCGCCATGCCGGGGCGGCGCACCAGTTCGGCGGACATCTCGGCCAGCTTGCCCGCGCGGAAGTAAAAGCGCTTATAGAACTCCTCGACCGACTCCATGATCTCGGTATGCCCCAGATGTGGGTACGACAGCGCCGCGACCTGGGTGCCCTGGTCGCTGACCAGGCTGGCGCCGTCGCTCTCGGCGGGGAGCCACCCCTCCTCGGTGGCCCGCCGGTGCAGTTCGGTGCCCGGGTAGGGCGCCGCCACCGAGACCTGGATCGTGTGCGGGTTCACCTCCCTGGCGTAGCGGATGGTCTCCTCGATGGTCTCCCGCGTCTCCCCGGGCAGGCCGAGGATGAACGTGCCGTGCACGGTGATGCCGAGGTCCTTGCAGTCCCGGGCGAACCTCCTGGCCCGGTCGACCCGCAGGCCCTTCTTGACGTTGTTGAGGATCTGCTGGCTGCCGGACTCGTAGCCGACGACGACGAGCCGGAGGCCGTTGTCGCGGAGCACCTTCAGGGTCTCCCGGGGGACGTTGGCCTTGGCGTTGCACGACCAGGTGATGCCCCGGCTGGCCAGCCCGCGGGCGATGGCCTC
>JASHPR010000126.1 GCA_030038015.1 Streptosporangiaceae bacterium | reverse complement strand
CGCCGAGCAGCATGTCGGCGGCGGCCTCCAGGTTGGCCCGGCCGGCTCCCCGCGTGCCGAGGTAGGTGCCCTCGGCCAGCGCCGCGTCATGCGCGGTGCCGGTGCCGACTACCAGCGCGTCGGGCCGCCGGGCCAGAACCCCGCGGACCAGCCCGGCCTGCCACGGCCGCCGGTGGGCGTCGCAGACGGCGAGCAGCAGCGGCCGGCCGGCGCCGCGGGCGATGATTGCGTCCAGGTCGTCCGGCGGCCCGGAAAGCCTGACCCCGTCGATGGCGGGCGCGCGCGAGCGCAGCACGCCCAGCAGGCTCGAGGCGGCGTCGCCCGGCATGCTGCTCATGCGGCCGCCAGCGTCGATCACGTAGGGGGGGTCTGCCAGCGGCACCTTCGCGTCGACCAGCAGCCCGCGCCTGGCTGCCTCGGCGCCGGCCTCTGGCTCCGGGGCCGAGGCCGGGCTCGCCCGTGCCCAGGCGCCGAGGGCCCGCACCCGTGCGGCCGATTCTTCAACCCGGGCCGCCGGCACGGCGCCGGTCCGCACGGCGCTGGCCAGCGTGTCCCTGGCCCGCCACTGCGCCGCCCACTCCCCCGGCAGGCAGAGCAGGTCAGCCCCGGCCGCGAGCGCGCGGACGGCGCCCTCGGCGCTGGCCTCGCTGTCGCCGATCGCGGCCATGCCGAGCGCATCGGTGACGATCACGCCTTCGAAGCCGAGTTCCCCGCGGAGCAGCCCGCCAAGGAACCGGCGCGATATCGTCGCCGGGACGGTGTCGACTTCGGGAAACACGACGTGCGCGGACATGACCGAGCGGGCCCCGGCGCCGATCGCCGCCTGGAACGGCACCAGGTCGGCATCCCGGAGTTCCTGCAGCGAAGCGCCGACCACGGGGAGCGCCACGTGCGAGTCCGTGTAGGTGCGCCCGTGGCCGGGGAAATGCTTGGCGCACGCCGCGACCCGGTGTGACTGGATGCCGTCCACGAAGGCGGCCACGTGCGCGGCCACCTGCCCGGCGTCGGCACCGAACGAGCGCACGCCGATGATCGGGTTCTCCGGGTTGCTGTCGATGTCCGCCACCGGGGCCAGGTCAAGGTTGACCCCGCAGCCGGCGAGCATGGCGCCGATGCTGGCGGCGACGCGCCGGGTGAGGCCGGTGTCGCCCGCCGCGCCGAGCGCGGCGTTGCCTGGGTACGAGGAGCCGACGCGCGCTTCGATCCTGGTGACGGTGCCGCCTTCCTCGTCGGCGGCGATGAGCACATCGGGGTTGTGCGCCCGCAGTTCAGCGGCGAGCGCCCGCAGCTGCGGCTCGCTGGTGATGTTCGGCGCGAACAGCAGCACGCCGCCCAGGCCGTCGTCCAGCCACCGGCGCAGCCAGTCCGGCGGCTGCGCTCCCGGAAACCGGGCGAGCATGCAGGCGTCAAGCTCGCTCACGTAGGAAATCTACAGAGCAGATAACCTTAAAGCCAATCTCTGACATGCGGCCTTCCTTGAACGGGTCGCGCCCCGCCGGGCCTGGAACACCCCGCGAACCGCAGCCGCCCGGCGCACGCTCTGCCACCGCCCCGCCGGGCCTGGAACACCCCGCGAACCGCGGCCGCGCGTACGCTCTGCCACCGCCCGCGCCGAGCTCTAGCCGCCCGGCTCCCCAGCGGCGGCCTGGGCCAGCCGAACGGCGCCGGCCACCGGCTGCTGGGCGAGGGTCCGGATGTCACAGCGCGGCCGAGCCTCCTTGATCAGGGTCCCGACCATGCACGCGAGCCCGGCGTGCCGCAACAGGCCGCCGGCCAGCACGACGGGCAGCCGGGCCGGCGCGCCGAGCCGCTCGGCGGCGGACACCGCGAGGCCCGCCAGCGCCCCGGCCGCGTCGGCCGTGATCTCCGCTGCCGTCGGGTCGGCGCTGCTCAGGACCAGCGGGGCGTAGCCTGCCCAGTGCCGCGGCTGGGGCTGGGCGTAGAAGCGCTCGTGCAGCGCGCCGACGTCGGGGGCGCCCGCCGCCGACAGCAGCCGCTCGCCGAGCTCGCCGAGGGAGACGCCGCGGTCACGGCGGCCCAGCAGCACCCGCAGCGCCGCCCGCACCACCCAGTAGCCACCGCCCTCGTCGCCGAGCAGGTAGCCCCATCCGCCGCACTGGACCTCGTGACCCTGGTAGGTGCCGAGGGCGACCGAGCCCGTGCCGCAGATCAGCGCGACGCCCTCGCGCAGGCCCGCGGCGGGCAGGACGAGCATCGCGTCCTTGACAATCACGACAGTCCCCGACCTGGTGAGAGGCGCGAGCTGGCGGACCAGGAACTGCCGGGTGGCCGGGACGCTGCAGCCGGCGGAGCCGGCGCAGACCGCGTCGAGCCGGTGCCGCGGCTGCAGCGGCAGCTTGGCAAGAAGTTCGGCGAGCGCGGCCCGGGCGCTGGCCGGGCCCACGGCCACCAGGCTGGCGCTGGGCGCCTCGCTCTCGGCCACCACCTCGCCGTCGGCGCAGAGCCGGGCCCGGCTCCGGGTCCCCCCGATGTCGAGGCCGAGGACCGTGCTCATACCCGCCCGGCCAGGCCGAGCCCGGACAGGGCCGCGCGCAGGTTCCCCCCGGCATCGGCCAGCACGCCCGCCGCCATCGCGGGCTCAAGGCCCGACAGCAGGCAGAGCAGGGCGAGCCGCAGGTCACCGCCGCATCGCGCCAGCTCGCCGCGGCACGCATCATCCGGGGCCCCTGACACCTCGCGGAGTATGGCGAGCTGCCGCTGGCGCAGCTTGGCGTTGCTCCCCGACATGCTGATCATCAGGTTGGAGTAGGTGCGCCCAAGCCGCACCATGGCCGCGGTGGACAGCGCGTTGAGCACCATCTTCTGCGCGGTCGCGGCCTTCAGCCTGGTCGAGCCGGCGATGGCCTCCGGGCCGGTGTCCACCAGCACCTGGTGCTCGGCCAGCGTGGCCAGCGGCGCCGCCGGGTTGCTGCTGACCAGCACGGTCAGCGCGCCGGCCGACCGGGCGCACCGCAGGGCCCCGGCCACGTAGGGCGTGCGGCCGCTGGCCGTGATCCCCACCGCGACGTCGGCCGAGGTCACATCGCGCGCATCGCTGACGCCGAGC
>JASHPR010000125.1 GCA_030038015.1 Streptosporangiaceae bacterium | reverse complement strand
CCATGACCGGGACGGCGACGCCAGCAGCCGTCCGTGCTTTCTCGGACAGGCTGGCCGCCAGGCCGGAGGCGGCGGCCGGGTTGCTCAGGCCCGTCGACTACAGCAGCCGGACTCGTTACCGCCGCCCGCCCGAGATATACGCGCGCCTGCAATGGCTCGGGCCACTGGTGGCCGCCGCGGGGATGGCCCCGCACAATGTGATCGTCCTGGAGGTTCCTGGCCGCAACACTGGCGTGATCCACCGCACCACCCTGGTCCGGGCCGACTGCGACGGCGGCCACTACCTGGTGGCCCTCGCCGGCGAGTCAGAGTGGGTCCGCAACGTGCGCGCGGCCGGCGGGCGGGTGGTGATCGGCCCCAGGCACCGGCGCGCAGCCCGGCTGGTCGAAGTGCCTCCGCAGCAGCGGGCTCCCGTCATCCGGGCCTACCTGCAGCGATCCGGCAGGCAACCTGGCTCCAAAGCCGCAGCCAGCGAGGCCCGCTGCTACTTTGGCGTGACCGCCGACCCATCGCTGGAAGAACTCAGCCAGATCGCCACGCACTACCCGGTCTTCCAGATCGTCAACGACGCGCACCAGACGACCGGGAACGGCGCCGCCGCCCGGGGCTGACATCACCGGGGCACATGATTAGCCGGGCAGTTCCCGGAGCGCGGCCGACCGCGCGGGCCTGTTGCGCTGCTGGATTCCGCGATCCGCGCGGCCTGCACCTGGCGATCGGACAGCGCCCGGGGCGCCGGAATCGGCGGCAATAAGGTAGCGGCCATGGTAGGTGCGCAGCGCTGCAGGCCCTCGCCAGCGACACCGCGGTCATCCGCGGGCAAGGGGCCTGTGGCCGGCCCGGCGATGGCGGCAGCGGGCCCGCTCCTTCAGGGATGAATGTTTATGGCGGGCGGGAAATGGATCGTCTATCGAACGTCCATTGAATTCTCTTGCGGCAGCGCGCCATGCGGCTGCCAGCCCACGTCACGCGCCCACTGGCCGGCTGCGGCCACAACCAGATCGACAACCGGATCCTTGACATCTGTGTAAGGCTCCAGGCCCCCGACCGCGGCGGCGAGCGCCACCTTGAAGCCCGAATACGCGGCCACCGCCTGCGGGTGAGCCCGCAGCCAGTCGCGAAACAGCAGGGCCAGCCGCTCATTCGGCGAGCCCACGATGCGCACATGCAGGTTGACATCCCAGCCCGGGCGGCCACGGCGAGCCCAGACCCGCTTGCCCCACAGCGAAGGGTCGCCAGTGTGGCCTGCCGGAACATGGTCGCGTTCGAAGGGCCGGCGCCGGTAGCCCCGCTGAGCTAGCGGCGCGTCGAACGCAGCTGCCGCCGCCGTCAGGTCGCGAACCGACAGCTGCAGGTCCAGGATGTCCTTGGCCGCCATCGTCGGCACCGCGGTACTGCCAATGTGATCGGCATACACCACCAGCGATCCCAGCAAGCCCGTCAGGTCCTGGAGTTCTGCGGCGGCCCCCGCGGGCCACCGTTCGTCATAGGGCACGATCTGCACCCTCTGGCTGGGCGGCGTCTCGCTCACGCCGCGCGATGCTACCAGCCGCTCAAGCGACAATTCCTGCACGCCCATTCGGTATGGGGCACAAGTGACGAATGTCTCTTCCATGCCGAAGTTCCAGGTCATGCCGGAACGCCCAGACTCCATTAAGAGCCTGCGGCTCAGGATGCATGAACCTTAAAGAGCCCGCTTGCACATGATCCCTGACGTCTGGGCGCTGCTGTGCGGACTGGAGATCCTAAAACCCGGTCCAAATGTTATGCAAACCTAACCATTTGGAGAGTGCAATTTTGCTTTGGCGGCAGAGACATTGAAGCATCACGTCCACCGTCGCCGCCGGTGCGCTCCAGCCCAAAGTGCCCTCGCGAGGAGGTGCTGATGTCGACTGACGCCGGGACTACCCCCAGTCCCCCGACTCTGCAGCAGTTCAACCTTGATGATCTGGCCGTGTACACGGCCGAGCAGGCATTTGGCCCGACAGCCAGCCCTGACTTCCGGGTCTTCTACGTCGGCCGTGACGACGTTCACGGGGTGCTGATGCACCTGTTCACCCGGGTCAGTCTCAGCGTGAAAATGAATATGTTCGGCTACGACGACGATGACCTCAACAACGTATTGATGAGTCTCATTCAAAACCCCTCGGTCATGGTTCAGCTAACGCTTGACAAATCCCAGGCAAGTGGCCGGACCGAGCAAGCGATTCTGAGCTCTGACGTTGCGCAGGACACAGCGGGTTTCGCCAACGACGTCGCCATTGGCGACTCATCCACCGACCAGATCAGCCACACGAAGGGCGGCGTCTTGGACGGCATCGTCGCTTTCGAAGGCTCAACGAACTGGTCAGCGTCGGGCGAGGGCATCGGCATCAACCTCACCGCCGCGAAGCAGGCCCCCGGGTTCAAGGCCCAGAACAACACTCTCGCCGTGTACGTGAACCCGTACGAGATCGCCAAGTTTGCTGCACGACTTGACTACGAACACGCCGTAGCGGCTTCACAACCACAGCCGGGCTATTCCGCTGCTGCAGCAGCGTCATAGCCGCACCCTCCAAGCAAACCGACTGGCACGGCAAGGCCAGGCCTGTGCCCGGCGCCTGCACTCAGAACGCCGACCCTTGCCCGCGCGAACCCCGCAGTGCAAGCGGCGCAAGGGCGCCTGTCATGATCGGGGGCCGCTGCGGCCGGGGCTGGTTACGATCCAGCTCGGCCAGTAGCCAGGACCCAACCTCCCCCAGGGATGTACTCCACGAAGGCGCCCTTGCCGTTTGGCGGCGGCCAAGGCTCGGGCAGGGCGCGGGTGCAGGTGTAAGAGTTCGTGTCGATGAGCTCCATCACGGTAGTGATGCGCAAGGGCCGGTAGCGATAGGCGGGCGGGTTCGGGACCTGGAAGTTGTCGAAGCTCAGCTCGGTGCCGGCGGGCATGGCTGCCGGGTTGATCGTGTAAGCCGGCGGCGGGCCGGTCGGCCCGGACACTGCCTGCGTGAAGCCGGCCGGGATGGGATGTGAGGAGCAGAAGCTGCCGACCGTGACGATCGCCGGGATCCCGTCTTGCCGCAGGTCGCGCTGCAGCACGCC
>JASHPR010000124.1 GCA_030038015.1 Streptosporangiaceae bacterium | reverse complement strand
GTACGTGTAAAGCGCCGTTGGCGAAGCGGCGCCGACTTCCGACGCGAGTGCGCGCAAGGTGACCGCTTCGACCCCGTCCCGATCTGCCATCGCAAGGGCTGTATCGGCTAGCGAATCTCGCGAGATGGAGCCTCGAGCGAGACGGTGACCCTGCTTCTTCGACTTCATTGACCCTCGCAGGAGAGGCCCGGGGGGCGGTTGGGCACCCGGACTGGACGATTCTCATATTTCCGAGCTATGTTACGCGCAACTGAACAACGTACAGTTCACACAGCAGCTCACGGATCAACGGATCCCGCACGAGGGGTTGCGGCCGACGCCGCAGTGCACGGCCTGGGTTCCCTGTGGTGCTGTCTGGCGTGCTGCGGCGCGACGCCGGCCGACGGGAGAGGAAGTTCCCGCGGCGTGGCGGCGCCCTGCAGGCGGTCGGCGTTCACAGGCGCGACACCGGCTTCCCGCACTGCCGACGACAATGCCAGACCCGGCTGAAGGGTCCGTAGGGTGAGAGAGTGGAAAATCTTACTGAGATACAGGAGCGAACGTTCGCGCGGGCGACCGCTACCACCAAGGGCTCTTATCCGCCCGAGGACAGGCTCACCGAGGACGAGTTACGAGCGTTCCTGCGCCGACGCGCGTTCGCGGTCGTCACCTCGACCCGGCCCGACGGCCGTCCGCACGCCGCCATCTCCTCCTTCGCCTGCGCGGGCACCACGTTCTGGCTGCCGACCGCCGTCGGCACGGTGCGCGAACGCAACATCGCCGCGCAACCCTGGGTCAGCCTGGTGATTACCGATGGCGACCGGGGCGAGCACGTCTCGGTCATCGCCGAAGGGCCAGCCGAGATGGTCTCCGCCGCCGAGGTGCCGCCGGAGGCGCGAGCCGACGCGGCCGGGCAGTGGGCGACACGGTGGATTCGCCTGCGGACCCAGCGGCTGCTGACCTATGCCTCTGGCCGGGCTCGCGCCCGGCTCAACGGCTGAGAGCGCGAGTTAGCCGACGGCAGGCGCGGCCTCGGTCGCGGCGGGGACGGCGCCGTCGCTGACGACGCCATCCTTCGCCATGGTGATCTTTCCGATGACTGGCAGGCACACCAGCACTAGCACCGGAACTGTCGTGAGCGCGATGCCGAATACGAACGCTGGGCGGATGCCGAAGACACCGGAGAACGGCCCAATGATGGCATAGCCAATCGGCAGCGACGACAGGCTGGCGATCCAGTCCCAGGAGACGACCCGCGCCAGCACTTCACTCGGTATGAGCTGCAGCTCCGCGCTGGTCCAGAGCTCGTTGAGAATAATCAGCCCGGCGTTGTAGGTCAGCGTCACCACGGCGACGACGGCGAGCGGCGCCGGAATCGCCAGCGCGGCGAGCGGCAGGGCACCGAGTAGCAGCAGCAGGTTGCCCACGATCAGCGGCCGGTGCGGCCGCCACCGCAACGCGACGGCACCGCCTATGAAGGCGCCGACGGAAAGCGAGGCGGAAATAAAGCCCCACGCGGCCGCGCCGCCGAACGATCTCTGGGCTACCACAGGTCCGAGGACGTAGAACGCGGCGATGCCGAAGTTGAATAGTGAGTGCGCCACAAGGGTCCATCGCAGCCAGGGCCGCTTGATCACCTCGCGCCAGCCTTCGGCGAAGTCGCGCCGCGCCGACCGCTGCTTCTTTGTCTTCGCCGCCTCGACCGTCAGCAGGCAGAGCATGACGACGTTCACCAGGAAACTCACGGCGTCAAGCAGGAAGGCGACTCCTGGCCCGACGACCGCGATCAGCACTCCGGCGATCGCCGGGCCGATGGTCATCGCGGCGCTACGGCTGATGGTCAGCAGCGCGTTGGATCGCTGAATGTCCTGCTTCTCCGCCACGAGCGGCACGAAGCCACGGGAGGCCGGGATGTAGATCCCGGC
Source organism: Streptosporangiaceae bacterium (assembly GCA_030038015.1). Taxonomy (GTDB): domain Bacteria; phylum Actinomycetota; class Actinomycetes; order Streptosporangiales; family Streptosporangiaceae; genus JASHPR01. The sequence continues at coordinate 21,004 of JASHPR010000124.1, read as the reverse complement.
GGCGATGCCGTAAGCGCAGGTCGCGATCGCGATGCCCCACGGCTTGATCGCGCCGAGCAGGAGTAGCGTCCCGACGCAGGCCTGCACCACGGCGCGAAAAGTATCCGTGCCGATCATGACCTGCCAGCTTGGCCGCCGGTCGGCGATGACTCCCCCGGCTAACGTCGCCGCGATCCGCGCGCCCTGACCGGCGGCGAGCACTAGGCCGAGTGTGGTCGCCGAGCCGCCTGAAGAGAGCACCGCGAACGCCGTCGCGACCGGCACCATGCCGTCCCCCAGCGAGGACACCGACCGTCCGATCCAGAATCGCCGGAAGTTCGGCCCAGCCAGGGGAGCAAAGTCCGCACGACGTAGCATCCGGCTCCTGCCCGCAATAGTCAGCGTTTACGGCCGTCGGCACTTACTGGAGTCAGTATAACATGTCATAATACTTGACTGAAGTTAACAAACTAGTCAACTAGTGACCCGTATCATCATCCTGCCTGTCACTGGTGGTGTCGTTACCCAGATCTTCTCGGTAACAATCATCGATTTCGTGCCACATCTCCAGGGCGTTCCGGTAGGCGCTGAGCCGCTCGTAGCACAGCGCGGCGGCCCGCCACCGCACCGTCGCCTCCCTCGGCCGGCCAACCGCCTTGAGCGCGTTGCCCCAGATGGCCTCAAGCTTGGCCCGCTCGACATCGGGAAGCTGAATGCCGGAGCGGTCGACCGACTCGCAGGTGCTCACGGCGGCCTGCGGATCGTCGATGGCGAGCTGGTACCTCGCGAGCACCACGTCGAACAGGGCCTGGGTGTAAGGCAGCGTCGCCGTGGCGAGCGTCGCCTTGGCCCCGGCCAGATACTCGCCGGCGCTCGCCAGGCCGCCAGGCGACTCGATCAGCACCAAAGCGGCCGACTGGCAAAAGTGCAGCCATTCACGCAGGCTCGTAGCGGTTTCCGAGAGAATGGCCCTGGCAAGCTCGATCTCGGCGGCGGCCAGGTCGTGCCTGCCCAGCGTGGCCAAGGCCAGTGCCACCGCCCAGTGCGCCCGGCCTTCGATGCCCGCGCTGCCGATCTGGGCCGCGCGCTGCCTGATCTCGTCGATGAGCGCGGGAACCTGATCGAGTTCGCCCGCCTCACACAGCGCGGCCAGCCGCACGCCGAGCAGCCGCACGTGCTCGCCGGTGCCTGCCAGGCTGGTCTGCGTCATCAAGCCGAGTGCCTGCGCGGTACGGTCCTTCGCCTCGGCCAGGTGACCGGTCTCCCTGGCTGCGGAGGCGCGGTCGATGATGATCTTGAGTAGCAGCTCGGTGGAGCCGATCTCCTCCGCCACCGTCATGAGCCGCGTCGTCAGGGCGTACCGGCCTTCGTGGTCGGCCTGCGCGAACATCACGTCCAGCAGATCGAACCCGGTCTCGAGTTCCCGCAGCGGCGCCCGCTGCCTTCGGTAGTGCTCGAGCAGCCCAAGTAGCTCGGCCTTCGCCCTGGCGAGATCGCCATAGTTGGCAGCGTTTCTCGCCAGCACCATCTGCAGCGCGGTCGCCGCCTGGCCGGACTCGTCGGCGTCGTCGGATAGTTCCTGCCCCGTCAGCTCGCGTACCGAGGTGCCGAGCCGTCTGGCCAGGTAGACGACGACGTCGAGGGTCGGCTGGCGGGTGCCTGACTCCAGCAACGAGATGTAACTCGGAGTGACGAAATCCCCCGCGAGGTCACGCTGAGACATCCGTTTCTGGGTTCGCAGCAGCCGCAGCCGCGCTCCGAACTCTGCCGACATCGGAACTCCCAACCCGGTCCTTCTTCCAGGATGCTATTGACTTCTGTCAAGCAAGATGTTAGCAAATATTAACTGAAGTTAAGCCGAGTCGAGGGTCGAGTTGACTATGCGAACCGCAGCCAGCATGACGAATCGGCGCAGAGAACTATCCTTACTCGCGGTTTCAGCGCGCACCTCACCCTCATCGCTGCCGATGACGGAAGTTGTATCCCCGCAGGCGGAGCCATCCGCCGTCCAGCCCGGGTACAGCCCAGTGCCGCGCATGTCGTCCGGGACCGTACCGCCCGCTCATAGCTGGCCGTGGTGACCGGGCTGTTGACTAGCCGGATCGCTGGCTCAGCGCACCGCCCGATCCAGCGGCCCCGTCGCGGCGATCAGCCGTGCTCCGCAGCCGCGGCCCGGCCGCTAGCCGGGCCGGCCACGACGGACACGAGGGAGGAGGTGACATACCAAATGACGGACGACGCGCTTGCTGAGGCACTGGAGGAAGTTCTGGCTTCGTTCAGCACCGACGCGGATGAGGACCTGACCGAGCGCGAGTACGAACTCGCCCGGGTCACCAAGGACTGGTAATCCGAAAGCCGTTCCGGCCCGTGCGATCTACGGGCCGGAACGGCTCCCGCTGGCCGGCCGGGCTCTCACGCACCAGGGCCGCGCCACCTATGTCGATTATCAGCCTGCGGCCGGCTGCCCGCAAAGGCCCGGCCCTGAAATCCGAGCCCGGCACCAACGGAGCGGGAAATGACCATCACCAGCGACAAGCCGAAGGCCGACCTGCCGTGGCACCGCGACAAGCGAATCGGATGGCGCCCGAGAGCGGACGGCCTCACGCTGTGTTGCGCGGGTCACGAGGCGATCGAATGCCTCAGCCCACGACCAGGCATGAGCTTGCTCAGGTCGCCGCAGGTGCGGAGGCTGAGCGTCGCCTCGCCGACACCGGGCTTCGACAACCTGACCGGCTTCGACGCGCTGCTTGAGGTGCTGCTGCCGCTCGTGCGCGCAGAGGCACCGGAGCTGCTGAGCACGTACGCCTCGGTGATCGAATTGCTGACCGCCCCTGGCGACCGGCATGAGCTAGGCAGGCTCGTCCCGATCTCGGAGGCGGCGGCGCTCGGCACCACCAGGCGAGTCAGCCGGGAGTCACACACCGCCGCGCTCTGGCTGGATGACGCGGCCAGGTTTGTCGCTCACGCCGCCACGGCGCTAACCGGCGGCCTGGCGCCAACGATTCTCGACATCGAGTCGATCGACTTGTGGGACCGGCCGAGCCTGCGCATCCTGTTCCGCGCCGTCGTGCACTCGGGCGAGCCGCCAGCGCAGCTCTGGGTCGTCGGGCGGGTGCGGCATTACCAGCTCGACGGCAGTTCGCCAGCGCCGTTCTCCACCGACAGCGCCGCCACCACCATCGCCAGCCTGCGTGGCATCTTCCTGCGCTCCCTGGGTGGCCGACGAGCCGCGCGGCTGCATCTGGGCGGGGTCCAAAGCCCGCCGCCTGCGGCGGATCTGCGCCCGCTCGCCCAAGCGGCGAGATCGCGGGGAATGGAAAGCCTGCTCAAGCTGATCGGCGACGCGCTCGCGCTGCAGAACTTCGAGCGCGTCGAGTTGCTGATCGACGCCGCCTGGGCGGGCAGCGACACGCCTACCCGCGCCCACCTGATGCGGTTGTCGGCGATCTCGCGTGTCCAGGTTGGCGAGATCGCCGCGGCCGACCGCCGGCTCGGCGAGGCGATCGCGGTCGCCACCAGGACTGAGGACGTCGCGCACCTGCATTACCTGCGTGCCCTCATCGCCACCAAACGGCATTACGACCTGGCCGCGGCCACCAGCGAATACGCCGTCGCCAGGGACTTGCTCGACCGGATGACCGCGCCGAGCGCTGACGCGCTCGTGGAAAGCGCGTGGGTACGCAACGGGCTCGGGCTGGCGGCGGCGATGCGGGCCAGGACCGCCGCCACGTCCCAGGAGCGTGACTCCTGCTACGCCGAGGCGTTCGAGCATGAGTTCGCGGCCTTCCGCACCGTGCGTGACCTGCCCGGCCCGGGCGCCTTCTACCTGAGGTACAACCTCGGCTACAACCTGTCGTTCCTGCTGGAGATCACCGGCCGGTACCGGGAGGCGCAGTCGTTCCTCACATCAGTCTCCGCCGTACTGCTGGCCGCGAACCGGGCCGACTTCGGGGCGCTTTACAAGTACGCCATCGGGATCTTGCAATCCAAGGCCGGCGAGTCAGACAAGGCGGCCGCGACCTTAGGCGAGGCCGTGGACCTCGCCTATCACCTGCGCGATCCGTTCTACCTGGAAAAGCTCTACGCCGCCATCGCCTACGTGGAGCACCACCGCGGCGCGCACGCGGCCGCCGCCGAGCGCTTCAGGGAAGGGGTCAGGCTGGCCAGGTGGCTGCGGGACGAAGACGCCTACGCCCAGCACCTGGCCGGGCTGCTGTGGTCGATCGCGCTCGGCGGGCTACCCTATCCGGCCGACGTCGCCGAGGCGGCCGCGCAGTGGTACCCGGGCGTGGCCCGGGTGTTCGCGGAAACCGGCGACCGGGAAGCGCGGACCCACGCGCTCAGCGAGGCCGACGCGCAGATCCCGGTGCCGTCGTCAAAACTGCCGTCCTACATCCCCAACGTGGACATGGAAGGCACCCCAGGCCGCGATCTCAACCGCTATCTGACCGGAGCGGGCGTCACCGAGGCGCCGACGCCGCCCGCGGCCGCCGGACCAGGGGAGGCAGGAGGAAGGAAATGAACAAGGTCACGCTGCTCTGCGGCAGCCGCAAGCCAGCGCCAGGGGTGGACCGGTCTTCGTCGAGCCGGGAATTGCTCCGCGCGGTCGTCGTGGGCCTCCAGGATGAGGGCGCCGAGTTCGTGCAGCTCGACCTGCGTGATCTCGGCATCCCTCAGTTCGACGGCCGCGACCCGGACGAGTGTCAGTGCGCCGATCTTGACCTGGTGCGCAAGACCCTCGCCGAGACCGACGTGCTGGTGGTCTCGGTGCCCGCGTACTGGAACTGCGCCTCCGGCCCGCTCGTCAACTTGTTCAACGTGCTTGGCGGCGCGAACTACGACTACGCCCAGAACCGTCCAGGGCCGCTTGACGGCCTGATGGTGCTGCTGGTCACCGTAGGCGCCGACGACTCGTCCGCCTACCTCGGCGCCGCCCAGATGCGCGGGATGCTCGCCTCGATGGGCGCCTGGGTATCCCCGCGCGAGGTCACCCTCGGCAACCCGCGCCGCGCGGGCGGGCTCGGCGAGGTGGTGCGGGCGCTGCGCGGACTTGGCCAGTACGCCGCCACCGCGCCGCTCCCGGGCGGCCAGCAGCGATGAAGGTCGCGCCGCGTCTGTCCGTCGCTCAGACCGACGCCCTGGCCACGAAGCTGCTTGAGTTCGCGCACCAGGCCGGCGTGCTCACGGCGGCGCCGCCGGAGCGGCTCTGGTCGGGCTTCCATCAGTTGCGCGACCGGCTCTACGAGACCTTCGAGGTGCCGGACACGACGCTGACGCCGCTCGCGGCCCGAGTGCTTTATGGCCTCGCCGCGGTTCGCCAGCCACGCCGGATCGTGGTGCTCGGCTGCTACGCCGGCAACCTGATGGCCTTCACGACCGGACCGGTCTGCGGCCCGTTCGCGGCCGCCAAGGGCACGGCGCTCGGGCTCGACATTGACGCGAACGCCATCGCGCTCGCCGGAGAGAATTTCCGCCGGGCCGGCTACACCGGCGCCACGGCCGTCTGCGGAGATGCTTTCGCCGCGGATCATCACGCCGGCCAGGCTCCAGTCGAGCTGCTGCTCGTCGACATCGACGTGCCGGGGGCCAGGAAATCCGGCTACCTGCGCGTGGTCGAGGCGTGGATGCCCTACCTGGCTCCCGGAGCGCTGATCGTCGCGCACGACATCGCGCACCCGAAGTTCGCCTGGGACCTGCGCTGCTACCGCGAGTTCATGCTGGCCTCCGGCGCGGAGCAGAGCACGAGCCTGCCCGCCGATGTGTGCGGGCTCGAAGTCAGCCGGTGGCGTGATAGTCCTCAGGATGACCCGTCATGACGCAGGTCAGGGCGCTGGTCGCCGGAGCCGGCCTGATCGGGTCGGCGGCAGCGCGGGCACTGGCCAGGCACGGCGTGGACGTGACCTGTGCCGACCTGGACGGTGGCCTGGGCGTCCGTAGCAGCATCGCCTCAGCCTGCGCCGATCTGTCGGACCCTGGCACCGTCAGGTCGCTGCTGCGGCGGTACGAGCCGGCCCTAGTCGTGCACGCTGCCGGGCGCCGGTCGGCCCGCGCCGGGGATTCACCAGCCGCGCTGATCGCCGACGCAGCGGCTCTCGCCTGGACGCTCGCGAGCGAGTCAGCACGGGCGCAGGTCAGCAGGATCGTGCTGGTGTCAAGCCTCGGCGTGTATGGCGGCAGCACCGGCCCGGTCGCTGAGGACGCGGCGCCGGTGGCCGTCACCGCCTACGGGGCCGCCAAGCTAGCCGCCGAAGCCGCGCTGACCTCGGCGGTGGCGGGTACCAGGACGAGGTGGTTCATCGCGCGGCTGGCCGGGGTGTACGGCGGCGTGGTGACCGGCGGCGGCGGACGGCTGAACGAGACCCTGGAAGGGTTGCTCAGGCAGCGCCTGTCCGGGGCGCCGCTGGTGATCCCGGCCAGCCTGGGCGGCCGGGAACTGCTGTACGCCGCCGACGCCGGGGCGGCGCTCGCCCGCGTCGCGGGCTTCGGCCATCAGGGCATCTACAACATCGGCACCGGCTCACCGGCCTCGACGAACAACATCGCCGCCGCGTTCGCCTCGCTCGGCGCCAGCGAGACCACCTGGCCGGCCGCTCACGTGACCGCCGAGGCTGGCCGGCCGGCCGCGTCTTGGCTCGATGTCAGCAAGGCCAGCCGCGAGCTCGGCTTCACGGCGCCGACCAAGCTGGCTGACGGCCTGCGCGCCTGGGCCTCGACGATGACTGAGCCGGAGGACCGGCTCATGGGAGGGACGCTTAGCAATGCCTGACACTGACAGCGGCCGGCCACTGCGCATCATGGTGATCATCGGGAGCAACCGGCCTGGCAGCCGGACCAGGGCAGCGGCCCGCTACGCCGCCGGATGCGTCGCTGACGCCGGCCACCAAGCCTACGCGCTCGACCCGGAGCGCCAGGAACTGCCGGTCGCCGACCCGGTCTACCACGACGACCCGCTCAAGAATCCCGACAAGCGGGCCAGGGCGCTGGTGATAGCCGCCCGGCAGGCCGACGGCTTCCTGCTCGCCAGCCCGCTGTACCACAACTCATTCTCCGGGGTGATCAAGAACGCGCTCGACCACCTGACGATCGACGAGTTCTATCACAAGCCGGTCGGCTTGATCGTGCACGGCTCGAACCTGACCGCGGTGCAGGCCTGTGACCAGCTCAGGATCGTCACCCGAGGCCTCTACGGCATCGCCGTGCCCGAACAGGCGGTCACGGTGCCGGACGATTTCACGCTCACCGACGACCAGTGGGTGCTGACCGACCCGGCGAAGCAGGAGCGGATCAGGTCGATGGTGGCCTCCGTGCTCAAGCTGGCCGGGCGGTGACGGGAGGACCAGGCGATGTCCGCACTATCCGCGCCGACGTCATCGGCGGCCATGCCGGACCTAGGGGACGGTATCGGCGTGCTGAACTTGCACAGCCCGTTCAGCCAGACGGCGTGCTGCCTGCTCTTTATCTCGGCCGGGTCGTGGCTCGACCCGGCCGGCCGCTGCGGGCTCGCACACATGTACGAGCACGCCTTCTTCGCCGGGGCGAGCGGACTGCCGACCGCTGCCGAGGTGGCCGAGCAGGCCGCCGGGCTCGGCTGCCGGCACAACGCGCATACCTACCGCGAGTACATGTACTTCTACCTCTCCGGGCCGGCGACCACCGCGCGCGCCGCGATCGACCTGCTGGCGGCGTGCTACCGCCAGTCTCAGCCGGCTCAGGCCGAGCTCGACAAGCAGCGCAAGGCGATTTACAGCGAGCTTGAGCTCTTCGCCGGCCAGCGCGAGCGGCGGCTGCGCGACCTCGCAGCCCGCGCCCTGTACGGGGATGACGGCCCCGGGCGGCCACCGCTCGGCATCGCTACGGAGATCGGCGACGTCACCACCACTGACCTGCGCTGGTTCGCTCAGGAGACCGAACGTCGCTCCCGGATCACGCTGATCACGGACAGCCCGCGCGAGTCGGCCGGGCCAGAGCCCGGCCCCAGCCTGGCAGGCCGTCCCGCCGGCGGCCAGCTCGCGGCCGCCGACGATAGTTACGGCCCTCGGGTCAACGTGCTGCTGTCGGCTGACACCGGAGCCGTTCTCGTGGCGCTGGTGATCCCCGGGCCTTCCTACCTGCTGACGCTGCGGGAGACGTACGCGCTGCGGCTGTTTCACTCGATCGTCGGCGGCAGCGCGTCAGCACGGCTGCAACGGCGACTACGCGACCAGCTCGGGCTCGCCTACCAGGCCAGGACGACGCTGGAGATGCACGCCACGACCGGCGCCTTGCTGGTGCTGCTCACGTGCCGACCAGCCGAGTTCGCCCAAGCGGCGAACGTCGCGATCGACGTGGTCACTTCGGCCCTCGCCGAGCCGGTCGAGGCCGCCGAGCTCGCCAGGGCCAGGGAAATCAATCGGGGCACTCACGTGCATGAGCGGGAGACGGCGGTAGGCCGCTGCCTGGTCGCCGGACTTGAGCTGATGCGCCGGCAGCGGGTCGGGCACGACGCGGAGCTGTTCGAGCTGTGGGGTGACATCGGCGCCGCTGAGGTCACCGCCGTGGCCAGTCAGGTGCTGCTCCCCGAGCTGGCCAGGGCGGCCGTCATCGGCCCGGCATCCCTGACCCGGGTCGCCGCGATCAGCGCGCTTCCGCAGGCATGGCGGCTGGTATGAGCCAGGCCCGGGCCGGCCAGGCGAGCACCGACCGCGGGCTGGTGGCAGCCTGGCGGTCAGCGCTGGCCGACGCCGGGCGGGCTGGGCTGACGGGGCTGACGGGCATCGTGCGCGACCGAGCCGCGACGGCTCGGCTGCCGTGGTCAGTCTGGGCGGACGGCTTTTACGCGCACGCGCGGCCAGCCGGGGCGACGCTCCCCGGGCAGGGCTGGAAGATTCACGTCTCAGCTAGACCGGAGAACGCGTCCGACACGCTGAGCCGCTGTGCAGACGTCCTGATCAGGCACGGCACGCCGTTCAAATTCGCCGAGGACCTCGCGGTCGCCTACGCACTCGTGTCCGCCAGATACGAGCGCACCGGCGCCGCGAAGTTCCTGGTGGCTTATCCGGACGGACCGGATTGCTGCGCGATTCTGCTCGGCGAGCTGGCACTGGCCACGGCCGGACTGCCCGCCGCCAGGGTGACCGGCGACCGCAGGTACCGGGCGGACGCGCCTGTGTACTACCGGTTCGGCGCGATCGCCGGCCTGGCCACGCTCACCGCCGACGGCCAGATCAGCCATCCGCTCCAGGCGCCCGACGGATCGCTAGTCCCCGACGACCGGCTCACGTTCAGACCCCCGCCGTGGGCCCCGCCGCTACCCGGAATCGCACTGCCGGGAATCGCGGGAAGCCCACGTACCTCCGGGTCGGCCGCCCAGTCCGCGCTCATCGGCCAGTACCGGCTAACCACTGCGCTCCGGCTGTCTGCTAGAGGCGGGGTCTTCCTGACCGTCGGCGGCCGGGACGGCGCACCAGCCGTGATCAAGCAGGCCCGTGCTCACACCGGGGTCGGACTCGACGGGAGGGACGCGCGGGACCAGCTAAGGCACGAGGGCGCCGCGCTTCAGGCACTCGCCGGCACCGGCCTTGTGCCGCCGGTCCGGGAGCTTATCGAGACGGCGGACAGCAGCTTCCTGGTGCTCGGTCGGGTTCCCGGCGACACCCTGCGGCGCTGGCTGCGCGACCGGTGGCGGCCGCCGGGCGCGCCCGCTCACCTGGTGCACCACGTGGCGCTCGCGCTCGCCACCGGACTGGCGGCTATTCACGAGGTCGGCTGGGTTCTTGGCGATCTGTCGCCGAGTAACTGCCTGGTCACCGAGGAAGGGGCCACTGCGGCAGGTCCCGCCGTCCGTTTCGTCGACCTGGAAGCCGCCGCGCCGGCTGGCGACCTGCGGCCGGCCGGGCACACGCCTGGATACGGCGCGCCTGAACAAGCCGGGCACGGGCTGACCCCCAGGCCGGCCGCGACCTCCGGCGACCTGTACGCGCTCGGCGGCATCTTCTGCTTCCTGGTCTCGGCCGCCGATCCGGCCGGGCCGACGGCCCCATTACCGGTGCCGCCGGCCGTGGTCAGCGCTGATGCGGACGCACGAGTCCGGGCGGTCTGGCACGCCGGGCTCGCGTTGCTTGACTCCGACCCAGCCGCCCGCCCGGCCTCGAAGGCGGTCGCCAGCGAGCTAGCCGGGCTACGCCAGGCGAAGAGCCGTCCGAGGCCGGCACTGACCGGGCCACCACCGACCGGCGCGGAGCTGATGGCCGACCTCGCCGCCTCTGGCGCCCGCTACCTCCTGGCCACGATGCGGGACCGGGAAGCCGGCACGCTGTGGCCGGTACCCGGCTGGCTGCCCAGGTACGACCCGGCCAGCTTCGACCACGGAGCAGCCGGCCCGCTGCTCGTGCTGGCCGGCGCGGCCAGGCAGGGCCTGATCCCGGTCACCCCCGTACTGGACGGCGCCGGCTGGCTCGCCATGCACGCGGCCCGGTCGGCGGCGATTCTCCCTGGCCTGCACTCGGGCCGGTCAGGAGCGCTTTGGGCGCTGGCCGAGGCGACTGACCTCGGGAAGGCGCATCGGGGGCGCGAGCTGCTCGAAGCCGTGACCCGCCTCGGGCAGGCGCTGCCAGCGACCGGGCCGCCTGGCCTGGCCAACGGGCTAGCCGGGGCTGGCCTCGCGGCCCTCCGGCTGTGGCAGCTGACGGGCGCCCGGCTTTTCAAGGCCCGGGCGCTGGACCTAGCCAGCCAGCTAGCAGCCGCCCTGACGAGCGATCACGACCTGCTGGCCTGCACCGGTCAGGCGGTCTTCCTGGCCGCCGCCGGCATCCTGCTCGGCGAGCAGTCTTGGCGGCTCGTCGCCCGCCGGCTGGTGCTCGACTGCGCCGAGGCCACGGAGGCACTGCTTGACCGGGTGCCCTCCCTGCCCGTCGAGTCCGCGCTGACCGCGCTGTCCGCTGAGCGGGGCGTAGCCGGAGCACTGCGCTGCGGCCAGGTCGCCCGGTCGGCTGGAGCGGTGTGGCCAGCCGAACTCACCGCCCGGGCCGCCGCCTTGTTCACCGGGTACGCCTGCGCGGCGCCTCCGGGCTTTGCCTGCGGCATCGCCGGGTGGCTCGACGGGCTGCTGAGTGCGGCCGACCCAGCGCAGTCTCACCATGACAGCGTGGTGCGCGAGGCCGCCGACCGGCTGGCCGCCGAGCTGGGCGCGCGGCGCGCTCCTGACCTCGGGCTAGTGCCCGACGACTCCGGTCACGGCTGGTGCGCGGACTTCGCGCACGGAGTGGCCGGCGTCAGCTACGTGGCAGCAAGATTCGCATACGGCGGCCCGCCACTGTGGGACCTGGCACCGCCACCGCGGGACCCGGCGTGCTAGCCGCCGGAAACGGCCGGTCAGGACGCCGGCATCAGGGCGGTGACGAACGCGAGCTGCTCCCGGACCTGAGCGATCCGGTGAGCGCCGCCGCGCGTGCCATGCCCACTGTCGTAGGCCATGAGCGTGTGCTCGGCGCCGCGCCTGGCCAGGGCTTCGACGTAGCGTTCCACCTGCTCGAACGGGCACCTCGGGTCGCGGCGGCCAGCCATGATCAGCACTGGCGCGCGGACCTGGCCAGCGAACGTGGCCGGATTGGCCTGCTCCCAGGCCTGCGGCCGCTCGGCTGGCGACCCGCCCAGCAAAACCCGGTCGAGGGTGCGGAGCCGCTCGGGCTCGGCCTCATAGGCCGCGACGTAGTCGGCGACCGGTGCCTCGGCGACGGCGACCGCGTAGTCGGCCGGGTGCCGGCCGATAGCGAGCAAGGTCAGGTAGCCGCCGTAGGACGCGCCCGCGATCGCGACCCGGGCCGGGTCGATGTCACCGGCCGCGATCAGGCTGGCCCGGACGGCGGCGATGTCCTCAACGGCGGCAACGCCGCCAGCCCCGTCCGCTGCGGTTCGCCACCGGGCGCCGTATCCGGCCGAGCCACGGTAGTTGACCCGGACGACCGTATAGCCGTGCTCCACCCAGGCCGCGACGTAGGGACCGAACGAACTGGTGTCGCACGCACCAGGACCGCCGTGCACGACGAAGACGGCCGGCGCCGGCCGGGCTGTCCCCCCCGCCGGAGCCGTGATCAGGGCGTGAACCGGGCCGCCCGGCCCATCGGCCCACACGTCGTAAGCGCGGGCTGCCAGTGGCTCAGGCTCGTTCGCCCGGAGCGGCAGAAGCCTCAGCTCGTCGTCGGCGCCGATCCGGTAGCAGGCGGGCGGGTCAACCGGGGACGACCAGATCAGGTCGACGCTGCCGTCGGGCCGGGTCGTGGCGTCCCGCACGAAGCCGTGCGCCGGCCCGACCGGAACGTTCGCGCCGGTGCGCAGGTCATGCCGGAGCAACGTGCTCCCGGCCCGGTAAATATGGCAGACCAGGAGGTGCCTGCCGTCGGCGTACCACTCCGCCCGCATTTCGCCCGGCAGTCCCGGATCAGTCGGCGTGTGCGTACCCGTCGTGACGTCGTAGATCGCCGGAACGGCCAGGCCGGCCGACTCGTGCAGCACAAGCAGCCGGTGATCGTGCTCGCCGGGCGCGAATCCGGCCGGATGGACGCCGCCTGGCAGCCTGAGCGCGCCGACCGCCGAGCCGTCGCTGGTCGAGAACACCACTATTTCCGGCTGCCGCAGGTCGCCGTCGGCTGGTCTGGTGGCCGCCAGCAAGGCGCCATCGGCCGACAGGCCAGACACGTACAGGTCATCGCCGCTCTCGATGAGCAGCCTCGGCCTGTCTCCTGGCCTGACCAGGACAATGCGGCTGGCACCGTCGTGCCGGGTACCGATGGCCGCCGTGCCGTCACCGCCGAAGGCGAGCCCAGCGGCTGGCAGCGGCTCAGCCTGCGCTGGCAGCGCCTGGCGGGCCTGACCGCCGACGAACGGCGTCAGCCGCCACGTGCCTGGCCCGCCCGTGACCGCCTCGTCGAACCACCACACCTGCTCGCCGTCGGGGCTGATCGCCACCTTGCTGAGCCCGCCCGGCTGATCGGTGAGCTGCCGCGACCGGGCGCCATCCAGCACGTGTACCTGCGGGACCCCGCCGACCCCCGCCAGGTAGGCCCCCCGTTCCGGCGCGCGGGCCGCCCAGCGAGGCAAGGTGAGGCGGCCAGCGGCGAAACGCTGCTCCCACCGCGTCGTACCCGTCACCGCCTGGTCCAAAGGTCCGGCAAAGATCCACCGCCTCTAAGACTAATTCACAATGGCGCGATTGGCTTAATTGTGCCATCCGGCGGCCGATCAGCCAAGCAAAAAAACTGTCGCCGCCGCCAGTCTCTTACAATGCGCGAGGAGTAAAAATGCTGCGCCTTAATGTGACAATCGACAGCGGAATCTTTACCGAGCTAGCCGAGGAAGCCAAGCAGGCGGGGGACGTCACCGAGCTGGCGACCCGGCTCGGGGACTTCGCCGGCCGGCGGCCTGAGTTCGGCTCGCGTGGTCATGATATCGCGGCTGATCCGCAGGCTAGCTTCCCGCTGAAGAGAATGCGGACGGAAGAATTCTGGGCCGGGCAGCATGATCTCCTTGACTACCTGAAGTCGCACCTGGATATGTCGGTTCGCGACGTCGGGCCGTTCTTGCCTCCGGTGCCAGACGACCGGCCCGTGCCAGTAACCGTGTATCCAGTGCCTGGGCTGACCGCCTGTTACGGATCAGGCCACGGCCGGCAAATTTTCGGCCTGATGGATGGGGCTGATCCCAGGGAGATGACTCTTTTCTGCTCACACACCTACTTGCACGAAGTATCCGGGCACATCAACACGGCCGCGTCCGAACGGGCCGAGGCTGACCCGGCGGCGCCGGGCGCGATGGTGCACCTGGTGCTGCTGCTCATCAGGAACGAGGGTCTGGCCAATGTCGCCATGCTGGGTGAGCTTGAGCCGCTGATCGCCGAGGGCATCCGCTTGCCGTACTTCGACTACGCGCACCTGCTGGGGGACGAGAAAGCGACCCGGTACGCGCTGACCGCCTGCCGCAGGCTGCTTGAGCAGATCGGCCCCAACCCGCCAGCCCAGCTGATCCCCAAAGTCACAGCCGCGTTCAAGAACCCGAAGCTGCCGATCATCAATCTGGTAGGCACGCACCTCGCCGAGGTCATCGCCGCCCAGCAGGGCCTCGACGCTCTCGTCGACCTGGCGGACACCGATCCGCAGGAGTTCTTCGCGAGGTACGCGGCGTGCGACGACCCGCTCGCGGCCGAACTGTTCGGCCAGGCCGGTGAGTTCGACCAGGTGGTCGCGGCGGCGCGGGCCGCTGCGCAGGCAAGGCCCGCTCGCTCAGCGGCACCGGTTCACGACGGTGCCAGCCTCATCGACCTTTCGCTCGGCGCTCCGGTCTACCCGCAGGTGATCGACCTGGGCACGGTGCTCGATGACCCAAGGGTCAGCGGCTATGCGCCCATGGGCGGCCTGCCCGCGTTGCGGTTCGCGGTGGCGCAGCGCCTGCGCGACCAGTGCGGCGTCGGCGCCGATCCGGCCGACGTGGTGATCACGACCGGGGCGAGCGGGGGCCTGTTCGCCAGCCTGATCCGCCTGACCAGGCCGGGCCAGGCGATCGCGATCCCCGATCCTGGCTTCCCGCTGTACCGGCTGATCGCTTCCAGCCTCGGGCTGAAGGTGCTGACTTACCGGCTCGTGCCCAGGGGGGACGCTTTCACCCCCGACTTTGACGAACTCGGCGCCGCCGCAAAGCAAGCGACGGTGCTGCTGTGGAACTTCCCCTCCAACCCGCTCGGCACGACCGCTGCACCCGGCTGGATTGAGCGGCTGCTCGCGGTGGTAGCCGGGTCATCCGAACTGACGGTGATCTGCGACGACGTGTACTCCGACATCGTGTACGACGGCGCGCACCTCCCGGTGGCGGCCGCCGCCCCGCCCGAACTGCTACCGAGGCTGTGGTCGCTGTACAGCTTCTCGAAGTCCGACGGCCTGGCGGGCTGGCGGGTCGGTTACGTGCACGCGCCGGGCGGGTCGGCCAGCGAGGTCGCTCGCATCGCCTGGGGCATGACCATGTCGGTCTCGACGGCCTCCCAACTGGTGGCGCTCGCAGCACTGGCAACCCCGGCCGGCGAGCGCGCGGCGCGGCTGAGCCGGCTGCGGGCCAGCCGCGACCTCGCTGTCGGCGCGCTCCAGCAGGCCGGCCTGCCCGCGACAACGCCGCCGGGCGGGCTGTTCTGCTGGCCGGACATCTCGGCGACCGGGCTGCCGCCGGACAGTTTCGTCGCGCGCGCCGCGCGGGAGTGCGGCGTGCTGCTGTCTCCAGGCACCGACTTCAGTCCGGCAGCGACCGATCGGGTGCGGGTGTCGTTCGCTGGCGAGCCCGCGTTGCTCAGCGACGCGCTGGCCCGCCTTGGCGGCTGGGTCGCGGACGTGAAGCCGGGGCGGGTGGCCTAACGGCACGTGTCGGCGCGGGCATTGAGCTTCGGATCACGCCGTCCATCCGGCCGTTCTGGCATGTCCAACTCCACCGGAGAGCTCAGCGGTTCCCGGTTGCGAAACAGCGCTCTGGACCCGGGCCAGTTCACTAGTCCCCTCCACACAGGAGAAGGCATGGACACCAAGCTTGATCACCAGCGACGAACCGCAGGCCGCATGTCGCGTGTGTCATCTGCCATCAGCCCGCAATCCTGCGGTCACCGCCGGGGAAGCCCTGCATTGGACCTGTGCCGTAACGTAGGTCAACGAGCGACGATGAGCACAGCCGCCTTCTCCTGGAAGAGCTCGGCGAGGCGGCCCGCCGGAGCCAGCGGCGGGGGCGCCCGGATCCAGTCGCTGATCGGCCTGGCTCGGCGACGGCACCCCGCCCCCCGGCACCAGCCCCGGCCAGCAGCCCGCAGCCTCAACCATGCCGCCCATCACCGGCGTGCCACCAAAGAGCCGGCTTCGCCGGCGCTGCCGCGCACCGGCTGCCAGGTCACCCCTTGAGTTTCCTCACAGGCCGGCATCGAAAGACCCCGCCAGGTGTCGCCAGTGAGGATGACCGGGTCCCGTGGGCTGGGGGCAACTTCCTGGCCAGGCCGGCGCTTCACCGTTAGCCGGGGTGGCGGGACGGCCGGTTGAGCCGCGCGAACATCGCCTTCTGCGACTTGTACAGTTTGGGAAACTCGGCGTACAAGCGGTCATAGACCGCGGCGCGGGACGGGTCGGGCCGGAAGGTGGCATCGGCCGGGGACAGGCCGCGGACGCTGGCCGGGTCGACTTCGCCAAGGGCCATCCCTGCCAGGACCGCGGCGCCGCGGAGGTTGGCGTGCACCGGGTCGGCCAGCCGCTCGATGGTGCGGCCCATGACGTCAGCGTGAATCTGGCACCACAGGTCCGACTGGGCACCCCCGCCGAAGACACGGATGGGTTCGAGGCGTCGTCCGACGAAATGCTCAACGGCCTCGTGCAGCCACCGGTTGTTGTAGGCGACACCTTCCAGCACGGCGCGCACCATGCACGCGCGGGTGGTATCCAGTGACAGATTGTGAAACCCGGCCCGGGCGTTCCGGTCGTCGATGGGGGAGCGCTCACCCGCCAGCCAGGGGGTGAACAGGATGCCGCCGGATCCTGGCGGGGCGGTCGCGGCGAGATCCGTCAGTTCGGTGAATCCTGGACCCACTGCCGGACTCGGGCCGTCGTTGGGGGCCATGACCTGGTCGCGTAGCCACTGCAAGCACGCCCCGCTCGTCTCGTGGTTGTTGGCCACCAGGTACTGGCCGGGCAGGACGCCGGGCACTGTGGCGATCTGGCGGACGGGGTCGGTCTTCTTGAAGCCGACCGGGCAACTGATCCATGACGTGGTGCTGATCGCCATGTGGCACGCCAGCACCGCCAGGGTGCCGGTGCCGGCCGCCGCTGAGTGGAGGTCCGGCGTGCCGGCCACGACAGCGACGTTTGCGGCCAGTCCCAGATCGGCGGCCACATCGTCGCGGACTACGCCTATCACCGATGCCGTCGGGCGCAGCGGCGGCAGCTTGCCGCCGTCGATTCCCGCCATCCGGACAAGGCCCGCGTCGTAGCTGAGCCGGCCGAGATGGCGGTTGTCGGTGAGCCACGCCGCCGTCATAGAGGCCGGTGACGCGGCCGCGGTGCCGGTGAAGCGCATCGACAGGTAGTCGACGGGCTCGAGGTACCAGCGCGCCTTGCGGGCGATATCGGGCCGGTCGATCTGGAGGTGCAGAATGTGCCCGATGGGATCGGCGCCGCTCGTCGAGGGGGCGCCACCGGTCTTGCGGATCCAGGTGATCAGGGGCCAGGGAGAGTAGCCGGACACCGGGCCGCCGAAGCGTCTGCGGGAATGGTGGCCGCCGCGTGAGTCCATCCACAGGATGCACGGCCCCGCCGGTGTCCCGTCCTCCGCGGCCGGAATGGTGCTGGCCCACTGCCCGGTGGTGCTGACGGCGACGACCTGCTGTGGCGGGACAACCCCGCTCCCGAGCGCCCGTTTGGCCGTATCCCGGATGAGGTCCCACCACCCACCCGCGTCCTGTTCGGCGGTCCCGCCGGGGGCGCGGTCGGTGTGCAACTCAGCGCCGGCCGTCCATACAACCGAGCCAGTCAAGGAGACCAGCCCTACCTTCAGGCTGGTGGTGCCCAGGTCGATCGACAGCACGTACTTGTCCTCGCCCCGGGCCCCAGCGCCGGTCACGCGGCGGCCTGCGGGTCTGGCACGGACTGCTGCTCGTCCATCATGTCAGCCATGACCGCGCGGATGAACTCGTCGGCCTCGGCCGTCATCCCGCCCGGGACGCTGCCATAGATCGCGCTGCTCTGGGCGGGTTCACCGGCATGCTCCCTGGCGTAGTCCACCGCGTCGGACAAGTCGGTCGCGAACGCCTCGGCCACCCCGGGCTGGGTTTGGGGCCGGGTGACGGCCATGTGGAGCGCATTGGGGTACTGCTGCCCGTTGAACCGCCATCCCCGGGCCTGCATGAAGTCGTTGACGTGGTACACGTCGAACTCGTCAGAGGTGAAGCTGAACAGGAAGGTCGGCTGGCCCAGGATGCGCAGTTCAGGGTGGGACCGCACCGCCTCCTGCATCGCAAACGATGTCTCGAAGATCTGCCGGGCGTGCCGCAGGTAACCCTCCCACCCAAGGCTCACCATGGCCGCCCAGGTGGCAGCGAGCAGCCCGCCGGATCGCGACCCCTCGATCCCGGACGAGCAGTACTTGCCGCCACTCCAGTCGGTCAGGTAAAAGTACTGCGCGTTGCGCAGGGCCCGGTCGCGGAATGCGATGACCGACGAGCCCTTGAACGCATACCCGTACTTGTGCGTATCTGCCGAAATGCTGGTCACCCCGGGCAGCCGGAAGTCGTACACGGGTATGTCGTAGCCGAGCTTCTGGCCGAAGGGCAGGATGAACCCGCCCAGGCATCCGTCGACGTGCAGCCCCACCTCCCGCCGCACCGCCAGGCCGGAAAGCTGCTCTATGGGGTCGATGGTGCCGTAGCCATAGTTGCAGGCCGACCCGACAAGCGCGATCGTGGCCTCATCGATGTGGTCAGCGACCCAGCCCACGTCCACCTGGGTGGTAACCGGGTCCACCGGCGCCGTCCGCAACTCGATCCCGAACAGATGGCAGGCCTTGTTGAAGGCGGGATGAGCGGTCTCCGGCTTGATGATGTTGCCGGCTACTACCCCCCGCTTGCGCCGGGCCCACTCGCGGTAGGCGAGCACCGCGTGCAGGATACTGCCGGTCCCCCCGGTCGTGACCGCCCCCGCCGGCACGGCGCCCTCGGCAGCAGGAGCATTGAGCACGTCGAGGGTCATCGCGATGATCTCACCCTCGAACTTCGTCATGCTGGGGCACATGTCCCGTTGCAGGGCGTTGACATGGGCGAACCGCCCGAACGCCTCAGTCAGGAACTCGTAGTGCTCATGATCGCCGCAGTACATCGTCCCCGAGCACTTGCCCGTTTCCCAGAACGCGTCCTCTTCGCTGGCGATCGAGGCCAGTTCGGCCAGCAACTCTTCGCGCGGCCTCCCGTGTTCAGGGAGCCTGTGATTGACGCCAAAACGTGCAACATACCGATGAGAACCCATGCAACCAGGCTAGAGGCTAAGCGTGATCGCAGAAGTGCCGCAACTCGGACAATGCGGCCAGCTCCTTCCCTGCCGGGGACGAACGACGCGTCAACCAGCGATCTCCAGTTACCTGCTGCCGGATCGTTGCAAGCGTCGGCTACATTCTGTTACGCGCTTGCTGGCACCTGGCACCACTGCCGTGGAACGGGTCGTGGAACGAGCACCGGCCGCATCCCTGTGCAATGCGTACTTTCCGGGTATCCGGCTGAGACGTTGGTGCAGGCCGAGCGTTCGGTGCGGCCCAGCCTGCCCGTTCCGCCCGCCGACGCAGATGTGCGCCGCCTGGGCGGAGGAGTTCGAGCTGGACTACGACACCGCCGCTGCCACCGACCGGATCGACCCGGGCCTGGCCAGGGCGGGGTTCACGCTGTCCCGGGACTTGCGGCACCGACGGGCGTTGCTGCTGCGGAAGGTAACCAGGAGCTCCTTCGCGGGGCCGCCCTCGGATCGCGGCAGAAACCAGTGCGCCGCCGGTCCGGCTTCTTCAATCGCGAGCTGCAGCCCTGAGCTGGGCAGCTGACCGGCCGCGAACCGACTCGATGATCTGGATGACCGCCCGGGTCAACGGTTCCAGGCTCGGCACGTGGATCTTGTCGATGGTGTCCTCAGCGTCGAATAGGTACATCGGCGCGGTAAGGAACTGCACGATCGGCACGCCGGCGAGGTAGAAAGCGCTTCCGTCGGTGGTGGGCGCGTCGCCGAATACTGTCGGCGGTAGCACGAACGACCGGGACAGCTGCTCGCTGCGCAGCGCGCCGGCAACAGCGGCCTGCAGTTCCGGCTCCGGACTGGTGAACCACCAGCGCGGCTCAGGCTGCCCGGTCAGCTCCAGTCTCTCGCCGTCGCCGCGGACCTCAGCCGCTGCGTGCTCGAGATGAACTGCCAGAACCACCTGCTCAAGCAGGCTGGCGTGCCGGGCCACGAACGAGCGGGTGCCTGCTCCACCAGCCATGTGACCGGCGGTGAGCAAGAACGTGAAGTTATGCGGGCGCTCGGCGGCGGGCACGCTCGCCCAGTAGGCGGCCTGCGCCAGCACCAGTGCCATCCCGCTGGCGTCCTCGACAGCCGACGCCCAGGGAGCATCGTGATGCGAGCCGATCAGCACCGTCTCATCGCCCGCGCCTGGCAGCCCGCCCACGATGTTGTGGCTCGTGCCAGTGTCTTGCCGGGCGTCGACGTTCAGCCGGGCGCGACACTGCCCGCTGTCCAGCAGAACCTGCAGCCGATGCCCGTCGGGTCCGCTCAGCCACAGGCCAGACAGTGGGCGAGGCTTCGCATCGTATGGCACGTAGTAGTGGCACGTCCGCCAGGGAACCCCGGTCAGCAGGCCAACGTAGCCAGCCGCACCCGCAGCGACGGCGGCATCTGCGACGGTGTTGAAATGCTGGCCGAATGGCAGTGTCTGGACCAGCGTGCCGAGCTCGCCATCGGGGTCGTAGGCAAACGCCGCCGCCTCCCGCAAGGCGGACTGCGGCAGTTCGAGCAGCGATAGCGGCTCGACGACGATCTGGTCGCGGGCAGCCGCGGCATCGAACGTGACCAGGTCTCGCTCCAGGTCTGTGCAGGCTTGCGTGTACGGCAGGGCAAACCCATCGAAATGCTGCGTCCGGGCGCTGTCGCCCAACGGCCAGACATCCAGGCTCGCCTGCCCTGGCCGCCACATCTGCAGCTGGACCGGCTCGGCGGCGACATCGCGCAGCCCTAGCTCGGCAAACCGTTCCGCCGCCCACGCCTCAGCCTGACAATCTGCCTGGTAACCAGGCCGCCGGATGCCGAAGCGGAGGATCACCTCAATGTCCGCCAGCATCTGGCTGGCCGAAGGCACGTGCCCGCCCAGCTTCATGCCGATATCTTCCAGCCCCGGCGGCCAGCAGAACAGGTCCTCGATGTGGATGAACCCCACTGGCTGAACGGAACGCCCTGCCAGTTCGCAACGCAACTGCGGCAGTCAGCCAGCCAGGGGCGGGTATGCGGCCGGATCG
>JASHPR010000123.1 GCA_030038015.1 Streptosporangiaceae bacterium | reverse complement strand
GCTGCCCCAGGCGGGCCCGCACGCTGCCCCCGCGGCGCCCGCGCGCCGCCCCGCGAACCTCGCCACCGGCCGGGCTGCGGATCAGCCGCCGCGGCGACTTTTACTCCGAACCGTTGTCACAAATCACTGCAAAATGGCCCATCAAATGACTCAAGCGGAGTAAAAGTCGCAGTTGATCAAGGAAATGGCGGCGCCGGCGCAGGCGGGCGGAGCAGGGGCGGCTCATCCGGGCAGGAAGCCGCCGTGCCCAAGCAGCCGGTGAACCCGGACAGCGTGGCCCTGACCTGGGCCGGAGCACGGCGGCCACGGTGCGCGACGCCTGACCAGGCGCGAACGGCCTAAGACGGCGGACTCATGAGATTGCGTCTGCTTTCCTTTAGTAGGACGATTTTGCTTTCCGAGCAAGGAAGGATCATGCTCTCCGACTCATCCTTGCGGACGCGCGTCGTTCACGACATCGCGATCCGGTATGCGACGCCGATGTGGCGTGTGGGAGCGGCGTTCCGCGGGGGATGTGTCGCCGGCCTCTGGGTGCTGCTCGCCTGGTTCCCCGCCAGCACGCTGCCGCGCGCCGCGGCGCAGATGCTGATGGCGTCGGCCGGCGTGGGCATGGCCTGGATCCAGACCATGCCGGACGTGCTGGACCGGCTGGCGTCCGGCCGGGTCGCCCCGCTCCGGAAGACCGCCGGGCACCTGCTCGGCGCGCGCAGCAAGGCGACCGCTGACCTGTCCGGCCTGCTCGAGGGCTTCGGCATGATCGTGGCCTTGCTGCTCTACGCGGGCCCGGTGCCGGTCAGGCCGCTGCCGCTGCCGGTCTACGTGGCCGGGCTCATCCTGATCACCATGCACGTATGGAGCGCCCAGGCCCAGGTGATGACGGACGCCAGCTGGTACAACCCGGACCAGCCCCCGGCGCGCGGGCTCGTCGCATACCGCCCGTGGATCCCGGCGTCGGTCGCGGCCATCGAGCTGGCGCTGCTGCTCTGCCCCACCCTGTTTGGCGCGGAATGGCTCCCAGCCGGCGCGATCATCCCGCTGCTGCTCGCCGGCTCGCTGCTGCTGCTGCTGCCGTTCACGATGGTCATCGAGGTGCTGCTCCGGGCCGGCCTGCAGGCGGCCGACATGAGCATGAACGAGGTGCGGCGCAACGACTCGATCACGGTGCACAGCCTGGTGAAGAACGGCGCGCACGCGCTCGTCCGCCAGGTCCAGGCGGACAAGGGCGCGGGCGAGGAGACCAGGTCGCTCGCTGACAGCATGCTCCTGCTGGCCGAGGAGGCGCGCCAGACCATGCTCGGCGGCGCGCCGCCGGCCGAGACCGTCGCGCTGCTCTGGGATTGCGTGCTGCAGACCGTGCCCGGCGACCGGCGCGCGGGCATGGTCCTCGACGCGCAGAGCCGCGACCTGCAGATGCGCAAGACCGACTACGGGCTTGCCCGGCGGATCCTCCCCGACCTGGTGACCAATGCCTGGAAGGCCGGCGCCCGGCGGGTGGAGGTCGCGGTGCGGCACGAGGAATCCGGGCCGGACGGCAGCGGCCCGGCCGCGAGGCCCGCCAGGCCCTGGGTGACCGTGCTGGTCGACGACGACGGCCCCGGCATGCCGCCCGTGGTGCCGAACGGCGCCCGGACCAGCCTGCGGATCCTCGACGAGCACCTGCACCGGTTCGACGGCGGCGTCGTGGCCGAGCAGCGCGCCGACGGCGGCACCCGGGTGCTGGCCCGGTGGAAGTCGGTCCCCTGGTAGCCAGGAGAACCCGTGCGGATACTTGTCGTCGACGACTTCGTCCTGGTCGAGCTGGCCCTCGCCCAGGTGATCCAGGGCACCGCGCACACCCTGGTGGGCGTGCGCGACCCGCGGAGCCTGCCCGAGGTGCTGGAGGTGGCCGCGAGCGAAGGCAGGCCGTTCGACCTGGCCCTCGTGGACATCAACTTCGGGCCCGGCGCCCCCACCGGCCTGACCGCCATGCGCATCCTGAACGAGCTGTCGCCGGACACCAAGATCGTGATCGAGAGCACCGACGAGGAGCGGAACCGGCTGCTGTTCCTGCTGGCCTCGTTCGCGTTCTTCGAGCCGCTAGGGCTGATGTCGAAGGCCTCAAGCTCGGAGGAGATGCGGGCGCTGATCGATGCCATCGACCGCGGCGAGCTGTCCGGCTCGGGACTCGCACAGCCGGACGGAACGCTGAGCCACGCGCTCTCGCCGGTGCAGCGGCTGATCCGGAACGCAGGGCTGCTCGACGAGCTGATCAGGAACGGCACCGACCTGATGCTGTGGCGCGCCGTCGTCCGGTTCGACAAGCGGGGTGAGGTCGCCCGCGCGTCGCACGTGGACGAGCGCACCGTGGACCGGTTCATCGCGGCCAAGTCCGCTGTGGTGGACAAGATCCAGGCCGCGTTCCCCGAGGACGCGTCGGTGCACCTGGTGCGCTCGCGGGATGACGAGCCCGAGGAGCAGCGGCGCCACTCCAACCTGGTCCGGCTGGCCCGGTTCGCCCAGACGCACAGCCACTTCTTCGGCGACGAGGCCATCGACGACCTGTTCGCCGCGCGGTGGCAGTCGGCGCGGCCGCGCCAGCGCCGGTCCTGGCGCTGAGCCCGACGCTATATGCCTATTACGGACGGTAACGGAAGGTTGTACCGTCCGTAACGCCGAAAGTGGCGAAGTTTTCTCTGTCCAACCCGTCCGGCCCCATGCATCGTGAAAACCGGTGCAGCCAGCGATTCCCGGTTACCGCTCCGGGGATGCCCCGGCTGGCCGCGCCAGGAGGTTCTAGCTGGAGCAGGTGACGTTGGCCGTGTTCTGTGGCCCGGCCAACGGCAAGCCCGCGGGGACCGTCGGCGGCGTTGGTGGGGACGCCGCCGGCGATCAGGCCGGGGGGGTCGCCGGCGGCGGGAGGGGAGTCGCCGTCGGCGGCCTTGGCCAGCAGGCCGGCCGCGGCCTGGCCGCGTACCTGCTGGTGCCGCGGCCCGATACCTGGGCGAAGGCGCTGATGGCGCCCGCGTGCTTCCTGCTCGCCGCCACCTCGACGGGCCATTTCGGCGGCTGGGCGCGCTTCGTCGTGCTCTGGCTGGTGCTCGAGCTGCTGATCTACCCGGCGCGTTACCAGTGGAACGACATCGTCGGGCTCGAGGCGGACCAGCGGCACCCGGAGAACGCCGCCCGCCAGCGGCTGCCCGCAGGCCCGGCGCCGGGCGACCGGCGGCGGGCCGTCCGGCTCAGCGGCCTCACCGCGGCGGCGCGGGTGC
>JASHPR010000122.1 GCA_030038015.1 Streptosporangiaceae bacterium | reverse complement strand
CCCGGGGCCGCTGCCGGGGCCACCGGGGCGGTGGGCTGGGCCACCGGGCCGGAGGGAGCGTGCCTGCCCTCGGCCGGCCCTGCGGCGCGGCCGGCGGCCTTGCTCTCGCCGAGCGCGCTGGCGACGGCCTTCTCGACCTCGTCCTCCAGGGAGCCGCGGGCGACCTCCCCGGCGACCAGGGTGGTGACCACGTCGCGGATCTCGGTCAGCCGCCTGATCGCCTCGGTGTGCCGGGACATGAGCAGGTTCAGGCGCCGTTCGGCGCCGTCGTGGATCGCGGTCGCCCGCGCGGTCGCCTCGTCCAGCACCTGCTTGGCCTGGGCCTTGGCGGTGGCCACGGCGGTCTCCGCCTGCTTGTGCGCATCGGTGATCGACCGCTCGGCCTCGGCGCGCGCCGCGTTCCGCGTCTTCTCCGCCTCGGACCTGGCGCTGGCGACCGAGTTCTCGGCCTGCTCCTGGGCGGCGCGGAGCATCCGCTCGGCCTGGGTCTGGGCCTCGGCCCGGAACTTGTCGGTCTCCTGCTTGGCCTCGGCGCGCAGCCGGTCGGTCTCCGCCTTGGCGTCCGCCCGCTGCTTCGCGATCTCGTCGTTGGCGCGGTTCCGCTGCGACTTGGCCTCTTCGTCGGCCAGCTTCAGGATCTGGCCGACGCGCTCGCTGATCTCCTCGTGCGCGGGCCGGGCCCCGGCTGCCTGCCGCGCCGCGGCGAGCTCCTGCCGCAGCCGCTCATTGTCGTCGAGGGTGTGCGAGAGCCTGTTCTCAAGGTCGCGGGCGTGGTTGCGGGCCTTCGCAGCGAACTCGTCCACCTGTCGGCGACTGTAGCCGCGCCTCTCAAGCTCGAAGTCTTCCTGGCCCAGGTCGTTAAGGCGGTCTGTGTGCTCGGTCATGATTTCACCAGTCAGACAGGTCAGGCGGACCTGGCCTTGCGGCCTGCTGGCCGTTCGGAGGCTGGCCGGGTCTGCGTATGTGGTCTACTGTAGGGCCCGCCGGCAGCTGGGGCTCTGCCGGCTGCGGGCCTGGCGCGGCTTTTTTGAATGACGGCTCGACTCTTGTCCCGAAGCACCCTTCCGCGCAACCGAAACGGCTGAGTATCCGGTTATGTCTGGATTGGTCGAGCCGATACGGGCGGTATCCTCCGCCCAGACGGGGAGGAGGGGGAGGAGAAGGCCATGGGCTTGCTCGGATCGTTCGACGGTGCCGTCCCGTCGGTGCACCCGGAGGCGTGGATCGCCCCCTACGCCGTGGTCGTGGGCCGGGTCACCGTCGGCCGCGCGGCGAGCGTCTGGTACGGGTCGGTGCTGCGGGCCGACGACGACGAGATCGTGGTCGGGCCGGAGAGCAACATCCAGGACCTGTGCTGCCTGCACGTGGACGCCGGGGAGCCGGTGGTGCTGGAGGAGCGGGTCAGCCTGGGCCACCACGCCACCGTGCACGGGGCCCGGGTCGGCGCCGGCGCCCTGATCGGGATGGGGGCGGTGGTGCTGGGCCGGGCTGAGGTCGGGGCGGGGGCCCTGGTGGCGGCGGGCTCGGTGGTGCGGCCCGGCACCAAGGTCCCGGCGGGCGTCCTGTTCGCCGGGGTGCCGGGGCGGGTGATCAGGGAGCTCACCGACGCCGACCGCGATTCCTTCGCGGACTCGGCCGCCAGCTACCTGGCCAGGGCGGCCCGCCACCGCGAAGCGGCCTGGTCACCGCCGGATCGCTAATTCCGGCCTGAATTAACTGCGGAGGACCTGGGTAGGGCTTACCAGAAGATGGTTCTGGAAATGATCCCGATGGGTCATGCGGGCCAATGGGATGGCGCCGTAGCCTGGAGTCAGGCTTCCCGCGAATCCGCTCGGCAATGGAGGTGGGCGCGTTGCGAGAGCATGTAGACCAGCGCGTCCACGACCGTGTGGCGCTGGACGAGATCGAACTGTACGCCGAGGTGCTCAGCGCCGTGGCCGCCAGCGACCGGCCGCTCACGGCGGAGGAACTCGATGCAGTCCTGGGAGTACGCCCGGTAGCGGGGGCGTCGGTCTCCAGGTGACCCGGCCCGCGCGGCCGTGCAGATCGTCTCCGCCACCAGCGCGGGCAGCGAGAAACCGAACGAGGACTTCGCTGTCTGCGGCCCGGACTGGGCGGTGCTGCTGGACGGGGCGACAGCGCCCCCGGGGGTGGACAGCGGCTGCATCCACGGTGTGCCCTGGCTGGTGCGCCGCCTGGCCGTCGCCATCGCCGCGGGCCTGAGCCTCACCGACGCGGCGCTCGCCGACGTACTCGCCGCGGCGATCAGCGACACCTGCGAGGCGCACGCCGGGACCTGCGACCTGGCTAATCCCGACAGCCCTTCATCGACGGTGGCCATCGTCCGGACGCGCGGCGGCGGGCTCGATTACCTCGTGCTCGGCGACTCCCAGGTTGCCCTGCGTCGCGGCGGTGAGATCCTGCCCGTCCACGATGACCGCGCCGACCGCCTGCCCGGCGGCCGGCCGTACTCGCTGGGGCTGGTCCGGCAACTGCGCAACAAGCCGGGTGGCTTCTGGGTGGCCAGCACCGTGCCCGAGGCTGCCCATGAGGCGCTGTCCGGCAGCGCCCGCGGGGTCACCGAGGCGGTGCTCGCCACCGACGGCGTGACCAGGCTGCTGGACTGGTACGGGGACGGGTGGCCGGACCTGTTCAGCGTGCTCAGCGAGCATGGCGGCCCATCGGCGCTCATCGGGCGGGTCAGGGAGGCCGAGGAGCGCAGGCCTCCGGCGCACGGCAAGCGCCACGACGACGCGACCGTGATCTACGCCACCTCGGTCTCGGGGGCGTGGCAGCCGTCCCGTTGATCACGGGCCGGCCGGGCTCGCGCCATCCTGGGCAAGCCCTGCGGCGTTGGAGAACATGACGTCGGTGTGCCAGTGGGTGAAGCCGAGCGACTCGTACAGCCTGATGGCCGGCGTGTTGGACTCGTCCACGTACAGCATGACCCGGGGCAGGCCCCGGGCCCGCAGGTAACGCAGCCCCACCAGGGTGAGCGCGCGGCCGAGGCCCGCGCCGCGCTCGTCCGGGTCCACGCCGACGACGTACACCTCGCCGATGGGCTCGTGATCGCCGGGCGCCGTGCCACGGCCGGAGGGGGCCACGTCACCCGGCGGAGCGCCCGCAGGGCTGTGGATCTTCGTCCAGTGGAAGCCCACGAGCTTCCCGCCGCGTTCGGCGAGGAAGAATCCTTCCGGGTCGAACCAGGGCTCCCGCTCACGCAGGTCAAGATCCTCCCGGGTCCACGTCCCCTGCTCGGGATGGCGCGCAAACGCCCTGGCGTTGAGGCTGACCCAGGCATCCTCGTCCTGGCCGGCGACGAACGTCCGGATTGTTACGTTATCGGGGATCTTAGGCGTTTCGAGCTGCGGCTGCAGCGAGCGCCGCATCTGCCACAGGCCGCGTACCCGCTCGAACCCCGCCGCCGTGGCCAGCCGCGCCGCGGCCGGCAGGTCGCCGTGAGCCCACAGCCGCAGCGGCCGTTCCCCGGCCTCGGCGGCCAGCGCGTGCACCAGCGCCAGGCCGAGGCCCCGGCCGCGGTAGGCCGGGTGGATGACCAGTTCTCCGCTTGGGCCCTCCGCCGGGCCGCCCGGGTCCAGGTGCGCATAGCCAGCCAGCTCCCCGCCGCTGACGAGCAGCAGGTTGCGGGCACGGGGATCGCCGCCGTACCGCAGATGCAGGAGGACGTGCTCGGAGAGCGGGCCGGTGCCGTCCTCGTCCGCGGCGGCCCTGACCAGCCCGAGCACTGCCTGCACGGCCGCGCCGGCCAGCGGCCCGTGCGCCGTGATCACCGGCGCCGCGGCGGCGCGCGGCTCCGGGCGGTCAGACCCTGGCATGCGCGGGGCTGGCGGGGGCGCCGACGGCCCCGTCGGCGGGGGCACCGGCGCGATCGGGGCGGTCTTCAAGATCGCTGCTGTCGCGGCTGGCTTCGTCGCCCCTCACCGGGACAAACCGGTAGCCGACGTTGCGGACGGTGCCGATCAGCGCCTCGTGCTCGGCGCCGAGCTTCGCCCGCAGCCTGCGGACGTGCACGTCGACGGTCCTGGTGCCGCCGAAATAGTCGTAGCCCCACACCTCCTGCAGCAGCTGCGACCTCGTGAAGACCCGGCCGGGATGCTGGGCCAGGAACTTCAGCAGCTCGAACTCCTTGAACGTCAGGTCGAGCGCATGGCCGCGCAGCCGCACCGAGTAGGTGGGCTCATCGATCACCAGGTCACCCGACCGGATCTCGCTGGACGCCGCGGGCGCCATCCGGCCGATGGCGAGACGGAGCCTGGCGTCGACCTCGCCGGGTCCCGCCGTGTGCAGGATCACGTCGTCCGCACCCCAGTCGGCGGTGACCGCGGCCCAGCCGCCCTCGGTGACGATCGCCAGCACCGGCACGCTCAGCTCAGCGCCGCGCAGCAGCCGGAGCAGCCTCCTGATCTGCACCAGGTCCCGGCGCGCATCGACCAGGATCGCGTCGGCGCCGGAGCCGCCGTCCGCCGCTGTCGCGGACGCGGGCGCCGTCCTGACTTCGTGCGCCAGCAGGCTCAGCGAGGGAAGGATCTCAGCAGCAGGCTCATGTGCATCCGTCAGCAGCAGCACGATGCTCAACCCGCCGCCACCTCCATCCCGCGGATTGATCCGCGGGAGGCTGCACTGACTCCCGCTGCCGCCCGGGGGCTGCGCCCGCCCGGGCCTGTCATGAGCAAGGATAGCTGACATGGCTATCGTGACCCTTCGCTACTGGGCGGCGGCTAAGGAAGCGGCAGGGGTCGCCGAGGAGACGGTCCATGCAGGCACGCTCGCAGAGGCCCTGGCCGCGGCCGGCGGCAAGGCCGGGAACGGCGGGGGGGCGGGGCAGGACCCGCGGCTGCGCGCGGTCCTTTCCCGTTCGTCGTTCCTGATCGACGGGAGCCCGGTCGGACGGCGCGCGCCAGAGACCGTGATGCTCGGCGACGCCTCTGTCATCGAGGTCCTGCCCCCGTTCGCCGGCGGCTGACCGTGGCGCACCAAAGACTGCGGCGCAGGGGCATTGAACCGGACGGCGCCGGGAGCCGTTCAACGGGCGTGGCAGGGCTGCAAGGAGCTGGCAGCAAGGGAACGCGCGGGCCAGCCTCGGACGAGATGCTGGTCCGCACGCTCTATGCGGAGCACGCGGGGCCGCTGCTGCGCTACGCCCTGCACCTGACCAGCGGGGACCGTCAGCGGGCGGAGGACATCGTCCAGGAGACCCTGCTGCGGGCATGGATGCATCCGGATGCGATCGCGGAACGGCCTGCCCGGCCGTGGCTGTTCGCGGTGGCGCGGAACCTCGCCGTTGACGCCTACCGGGCCAGGCGTGCCCGGCCGCAGGAGGTCGGCGAGGCCGCGCTGGAGCTGATCCCGGCCTCCGACGAAGCAGAACGGGCGCTCGAGTCGTGGGCGGTCGCCGACGCGTTCAAGGCGCTGCGGCCCGACCACCGCCGGGTGCTCCTGGAGACGTACTACCGGGGCAGGTCGGTCGCCGAGGCGGCCGCCGTGCTCGGGATACCCGCGGGGACGGTCAAATCGCGCACGTTCTACGCGCTCAGGGCGCTCAAGCTGGCACTAGAAGAACGGGGGCTCGCACCATGACCGGGCTCTCCGAGTGTAACGAGATCCGGCACGCACTCGGCGTCT
>JASHPR010000121.1 GCA_030038015.1 Streptosporangiaceae bacterium | reverse complement strand
CGCTGCCCGCGCCGGGCCGGCCGTCCGCGCCGGGCGCGCCGTCGGCCGGGAGCCCCGCACCCGGCTCTCCGGCGGCCGCCGGGCCGTGCTGGCTGATCACCCTTCAAGTCTGCCAGGGCTGCTTGAGCCGGCCAGGACGCGGCACCAGCACCTGGCCAGTTGCCACAGCCCGGCCCGCGCTCCCCGCCGCCCTCCGGGCCCGCGCGGGGTTTTCGGCCGGTCGCGATTCGTGGTGGTGGACTCCGCGCTGCTGCTACAGGAACAGCGCGGAGTCCACCACATCATTGGCCGGACGGGCCCGGGGGGCCGAGTGGGCCCGCGAGCGGGTTTCGGACAGCGGAATCCTGCGCAGGCCGTGTCCTATTCGGGCTGGCTCGTCCGAAATGTGGCCCTCGGCGCGATGAGCTACGCGGAATTGAAACGCGTTCTACTTCTTTCGTACGCTTGCCGCAGCCGACGGGCAGGGGCTGGCCATGATCCTCGATCGTTTCCGCGTCACGGACCGCGTGGCCGTGGTGACCGGCGCCGGCCGGGGAATCGGCGCGGCTGCCGCGCTCGCCCTGGCCCAGGCGGGCGCTAACGTGGTGATCTCCGCGCGCACCGAAGACCAGCTCGCCAAGGTGGGGCGCGAGATCGAGGCCGCCGGGCGGCGGGCGGCCGTCGTACCGGCCGACCTGACCGACCTCGACGCGGCGGCGGGCCTGGCCGCCGCCGCCGTCGACGCGTTCGGGCGGCTCGACATCGTGGTCAACAACGTCGGCGGCGCCATGCCGCGGCCGTTCCTCGCGACCAAAGCGCGGCACCTCGCCGACGCGTTCTCGTTCAACGTCGCGATCGCGCACAGCCTCACCCAGGCGGCCGTCCCGCACCTGCTGGCCTCCCCTGGGCACGCCGGCGCGGTGGTGAACATCTCCTCGGTCATCGGGCGGGTCTCCGGCCGCGGCTACCTCGCCTACGGCACCGCCAAGGCAGCGGTCGCGCAGTACACGCGGCTGGCCGCCGCCGACCTCGCGCCCAGGATCCGGGTGAACGCGATCGCGGTCGGCTCGGTGGCGACCTCAGCGCTGGACATCGTGCTCACCAGCGACGAGCTGAGGGGGCAGATGGAGCGGGCCACGCAGCTCGGCAGGATCGCCGACCCCGAGGAGGTCGCGGCCGCGGTCCTGTTCCTGGTGTCGCCGGCCGCCAGCTACATCACCGGCAAGATCCTCGAGGTCGACGGCGGCCTGGACCGCCCCAACCTCGACCTCGGCATCCCCGACCTCTGACGCGCCGGCGCCGGCTCCCCGATCTTCTCGCGAAGCAGCCGGGTGGCCAGGCCGCGGTGCACGGCACCGAGCCAGCGGGCGACCCGCGGAGCGATCATCGCCAGCACCGCGAGAACCGCGGCCAGGACGCCGAAGCAGGGCAGGACCCCGGCCGGGTCCACGGACGATGCGTGGGCAGACGGCCTCGTGCCGTGCGCCAACCGGAGCACCCAGAGCAGCACGCCGGCCAGCGCGAACGGGGCCACGAGCACGGCCACCCCGAGCGCGGTTACCGGCCGTCTTCTCCCGGGGGATTCCCCCCACGTGCGAGCCGTGCCGGGATGGCGCCCTCCTCCATGGCGACCTCATCGAACCAGCCGCACCGCGGCACCCGCCCGGCTGGTCGAAGGGGCTGACGTACGGCTTGATGCCGATGACCGGTGTCCCGGCCAGCCCGGCCATGGGCCCGGGCCCACACCCAGGCCGCCGGCACTACGGCGTGGCGATCATCACTTCCGTCGCCTTGATGATGACCGACACCTGGTCTCCGTCCTTCAGCCCGAGGCGCTCACGTGAGCTGTCGGTGATGGCGGCGGTGATCATCCCCGGGTCGACGCTGACCTCCACCTCGGCCATGACCGCACCGGACTTCACCTTCCGTATGGTCCCGGTCAGCTGGTTGCGCGCGCTTATCTGCATGTGAAACTGTTCCCCCCTTGGTTTGCCATCCCTCTGGTCCGGCCCCGCAGTCTTGCTTTCCCTCCGGAGGCGCCCGGGCATCCTCTTGATCACCGGCACTCTTACTTCGCTCGGTGACCACAAACCAGGACATATCTACCGTGATCATGACTCGAACGAAGGAAAAGTCGAGTTGATCAAGGTCGGCGCACCAGCCAGAGTGACCAGAGTGACCAAAGCGGCCAGAGTGGCCGGAGCTGGGCCCGGGCTGGCGGCCAGGGCGGGCCGCGTAGTCCCTCTGGGAGCCACAAGCAGCTTGAACGTAACGCTTCGTAATCACATGGTGACCACCATGGGGCAGGCGCGGGCGTAACGGAGCAGCGCCATGGCGCGTGGCCTGCTCGGTACTCTTTGAGGATGGGCAGAGTCACCTCGCTGGCTGCCCTCGGCGCGGTGGCCACGGCAGCCTGGGCCGGGGCCCCGGCCGCGCTGGCCGCGCCAGGCCCGGCCGGGCCGGCGTCGTGGACGGTCTACCACGGCAGCCCGGAGGGGACCGGGAACGTCGCCGGGGTGGGCTCGGTCGACACCATGACCCGGGCGTGGACCTCGGCCACGCTGGACGGCGAGATCTACGGCGAGCCGCTGGTCTTTGACGGCCGGGTCTTCGTGGCCACCGAGAACGACACCGTCTACGCGCTGTCCGCCAGCACCGGGGCCGTGGCCTGGTCCGCGCACCTCGGCACCCCGGTGCCCGCGGGCGACCTGCCCTGCGGGGACATCACGCCCACCGTGGGGATCACCGGCACTCCGGTGATCGACCCGTCCCGCGGCGAGATCTTCGTGGTGGCCGACGAGATGGTCGGCGGGGCGCCTGCGCACATCCTGACCGGCCTGGCCACCGCATCGGGCAAGACCGAGATGACCCAGGACGTCGACCCGGCCGGGGCGGACACCGCCGCGCTGCTGCAGCGCACCGGCCTGACCCTGGACGACGGCCGGGTGGTCTTCGGCATGGCGGGCAACTTCGGCGACTGCTCCAGCTACAAGGGCCGGCTGTTCGCCGCTCCCGAGGACGGCGGGACGCCGCTGCTGTTCACCGTCGACGCGGCGGCCGGCGAGTCACAGGGAGGCATCTGGATGGGCGGGGCGGCGCCCGTCATCGACGCCGCCGGCCACGTCTGGGTCGCCACCGGGAACGGCTCGGTCTACTCCTACTCGCACGCCTACGACGACAGTGACGCGGTGCTCGAGCTGTCGCCGGCCATGCGGCTGCTGCAGTACTTCGCGCCGAGCGACTGGCCGGTTAACAACTCCCAGGACCTGGACATGTCCACCGCGCCGGTGCTGCTGCCCGACGGCCAGGTCATCCTGACCGGGAAGTCCGCCATCGTCTACCTGCTGGACGGCGCGCACCTGGGCGGCATCGGCCACCAGCAGGCCAGCCTGGGATCGGCGTGCAGCGACGACATCGACGGCGGCATCGCGCTGTCCGGCATGACGGTCTACCTCCCCTGCCGCACCGGCGTCATCGCGGTCAGCGCGGCGCAGTCACCGCCGGCGCTGCACCTCGACTGGAGTTCCGGAACGGGTGGCGGCCCGCCCATCCTCGCCGCCGGGCTGGTCTGGACGATCGGCCAGAGCGGCGTGCTGTACGGTCTCGACCCGGCCACCGGCACGGTGCGGCAGCAGGCGCCGATCGGCGCAGTGGCCAACCACTTCCCGACCCCCAGCGTGGCCGGCGGCCTGATGCTGGCCCCGGCCGCCAGGGACGTCGTCGCGTTCGCCGTGTCCGCCACGGCGAGCACGCCGGCCGCGACTCCGGCGCCGGCCAGCCACGCCAGCCCGGCCCGGCCGCCGGGCGGCCGCGGGCTCGGGTCGGGCGGCATCGCGCTCATCGTCATCGGCTGCCTGGTCGTGGCCGGCGGGGCCGGCTGGCTGCTGTGGCGGCGGCGCACCTTCGGCGACAATTGACGCAGCGTCTCCGAGACCGGAGGTAACGTGCGCTTCTCCTACGCCGAGTCGATGACCAGCCCGTCGTTCTACGCGCCGCTCGCCGTCGCCGCCGAGGAGAGCGGGTACGACTCGATCGTGGTGCCGGACAGCATCTGCTATCCCGAGGAATCGGGCAGCGTCTACCCGTTCAGTCCGGACGGCACCCGCGAGTTCCTCGAGGACAAGCCGTTCCTCGAGCCGTTCTCGCTGATCCCGGCGCTGGGCGCGATCACCAAGGAGATCCGGTTCGTCACGTTCGTGCTGAAGCTCCCGGTGCGGAACCCGGTGCTGGTCGCCAAGCAGGCCACGTCCACGGCGGTGCTCACCGGCAACCGGCTCGTGCTGGGGGTCGGATCCAGCCCCTGGCGCGAGGACTACGAGGTGCTCGGCGTGCCGTGGGAGAACCGCGGCCGGCGCATGGACGAGGAGATCGCCATCATCCGCGGGCTGTCCGGCGGCGGCTACTTCGCCTACCACGGCGAGATCTTCGACCTGCCGCCCGTCAAGATCGCTCCCGTGCCGGCCGAGCCGGTCCCGATCCTGATCGGCGGGCACAGCGACGCCGCGCTGCGCCGCGCCGCCCGGGCGGGCGACGGCTGGATGCACGGCGGCGGCGACCCGGAGGACCTGCCCCGCCTGCTCGCCCGGCTGGCCGGGTTCCGCCGCCAGGAGGGCACCCTGGACCGCCCGTTCGAAGTGCACGTGATCTCCACGGACGCCTACAGCGTCGGCGGCGTGCGCCGGCTCGAGGACCGGGGGGTGACCGACGTGATCGTCGGCTTCCGCTGGCCGTACGCGGTGGGCCCGGACACCGAGCCGCTGGAGGAGAAGATCGCGAAGCTGCGCCGCTTCGCGGAGAAGGTCATCGCCAAGGTGAACCCCTGATCCCCAGGCCATCCTGAACGCTTAGCGGGCGGCCTCTGGCCGCGGATAAGGCGTATGCCCGATGCGGCCGGATGCGGCTTAGGGCGAGTGTGGCAGCACAAACAGGGAATAAGGCGAACCGAGGAGGGACCATGCTTGCCTATCTGCGGAGACTGGCCCGGCGGGTCCGCGGCGTCGTGGCCGAGTGCCGCTACGCCCAGTGGCGCCTTCTCCAGCTCCGCGCGAGCGCGGACAGCTACCTGTCCGACCCGGCGCAGGCGCCAGACACTTACCACGAGTTCTTGTACCGTACGTCGGGGCCGCTGGCACGCGAGCCGACGGCCGCTCAGCGTGCTGCTGGCCGGGCGATCCGCTGAGCTGACGGTACGCTCAGCGGATGACACAGCCACCTGACCTGGCGGCCAGCTTCCTGCGGCTGCATCGCCCCGGGCAGCCGCTGCTGCTGCCGAACCCGTGGGACCTCGGGTCGGCGAGGGTGCTGGCCTCGCTGGGGTTCGCTGCCCTGGCGACCACGAGCAGCGGCTTCGCCGCGACCCTCGGCCTGCCGGACGGATCGGTCACCCGGGACCAGGCAATCGGGCACGCCGCCCTGATCGCCGGGGCGACGCCGCTGCCGGTGTCGGCCGACCTGGAGAACGGGTTCGCCGACGACCCCGAGGGCGTCGCCGGCACCGTCGCCGCGGCGATCGACGCCGGCCTGGCCGGGTGCTCGATCGAGGACTTCACCGGCCGCGCTGACGATCCTGTCTACGAGATGTCGCACGCGGTGGCCCGGGTGGCGGCCGCCGCCGAGGCGGCGCACGCCGGCCCGCGGGGGCTGGTGCTGACCGCCCGTGCCGAGAACCACCTGCATGGCCGGGACGACCTCGCCGACACCATCACCAGGCTGCAGCGCTACGCCGAGGCCGGCGCCGACGTCGTCTACGCGCCCGGGCTGACCAGCGCCGCCGACATCGGCGAAGTGGTGCGCTCGGCCGGCAGGCCGGTCAACGTCCTGGCCATAGCGGGCGCGCCCAGCGTCGCCGAGCTGGCGGAGCTTGGCGTCGCCCGGATCTCGGTCGGCGGCGCCTTCGCGTTCGCCGCGCTGGGCGCCCTGGCCGAGGCGGCCCGGGAACTGCGCGACCAGGGGACGCTCGGCTACCTGCGCCTCTCCGCGGTCGGGCGGGAGGCCGCCCGCGGCGCGTTCTCCGGCTGACGCCCCGGCGGGCTGCCCGGCGCCGGGGCGGTCACGCCGGCAGGCGGAACCGGGCGTACAGAGCCCGGTGGTCGCTGCCGGGCACCACGTGCACGCAGGTGCCGAGCACGGCACAGCGCGGGTCGACCAGCACGTGGTCCACGGTGAACAGGGCCGGCCGGCCGCGTGGCTCCGGGCCCCAGGTGGGCACGAGGCCGTTGCCGACCTGGCTGGCCGCATCGACGTAGCCGAGGCGGAGCAGGCGGCGGAACTGCGCGTGGTCAGGGGTCGCGTTGTAGTCCCCGGCGAGGACGACCGGCGGGTCGCCGGGCGGCGGCAGCGCGGCCAGCTCGCCGCGCCACCGCGGCGCGGCAGCCCAGGACCAGGGCGGGAACGGCGGGTGCGGGTGCACGCAGACGAGCTGCACCGACCGCCCGGACGGAAGGTCGAGCCGCGCGGTCGGCTGGGAGGCGTAGCTCGGCCCGATCGTCAGGCCGTCGCTCAGCGGGTAGCGGGCGTAGATGCCGCTGCCGCGGTAGCGGTAGCCCTCGACGTCGAGCATCTCGTTGGGCAGCAGCTCGTTCAGCCCGGCCCGCTTCAGCTTCATCACCGCTTCGTCGGTGAGCTCCTGCAGGAAGACGACGTCGGCGGCGGTGGAGCGGACCAGGCCCACGAGGCCGGGCGCGGCGGCGCCCCCGGCCAGGAGGTTGAGCGTGAGGACGCTCAGCTCAGGCCCTTCCGCGGGCGGCTGGCGGCGCGGGATCGCGCGGGGTGCCACCACGGCGGTCATGGCGACAGCAGCGGCGCC
Organism: Streptosporangiaceae bacterium; assembly: GCA_030038015.1. Classification (GTDB taxonomy): domain Bacteria; phylum Actinomycetota; class Actinomycetes; order Streptosporangiales; family Streptosporangiaceae; genus JASHPR01. The sequence continues at coordinate 6,262 of JASHPR010000121.1, read as the reverse complement.
GGCCGTGAGCGACGGGCCCTTGCGGCGGAGCACCAGCGCGGCCAGCCCGGCCGCGGCGGCCGCGTGCGGGGTCAGCGACATCAGCGGCACCGCTGCCCGCTCGAGCGGGCGGAAACGGTCGGCTCCGGTCAGCCGGGCCGCCGCCCATCCGGCGATACAGCCCGCTACGGTCCACTCCAGGCGCGGCAAAGGCACTCCATCATAGTGGCATGACTCTAGGACAGAATGGACCCCTGCCCTGGGACTGGCAGCGGCCGGCAGCGCTGCCCTGGCCAGCCGACGCGCCCGGGGCGATCAGGGGCCGGTGGTAGTCCTCGTCGGGGGCACCTGCGGTGCCGCGGGCTTCCCCACAATGGAGAAGTGCGGCAAGAGCACGTAGTGCTGCCCCTGCCAGTCCGCTGGCGCGCGAGCCGGGGCCGACTCCCTGGGCAGCCCGATCAGCGCGGCGACTGCCAGCACCCCAGCGCATCCTGCTACCACGTCACGCAGGATCTCGTTCCTCATGCCTCTCCAACTCCCGGATGCGGGAAGAAGTGCCGGGGCCGAGAATAACGCCGGGCGCCGACCGTGTCACGTCCCCGGGCGGCGGCTTGTCACCGCCATGACGGGCGGTGACGCCGGACGACCCGGCGGGCCCGGCAGGCTGACCAGCCGCGGAGCGGGCCGGGACGGCCGCAGCGTGGCAGGCCGGCGCGGAACGTTCCGCGGCGCGGCCCGCTGCCGGGCCGACGGCGCTGCCGGCGCTAAGCTCGTTGCGATGCGAGGGCGAGCGTGGCATGAGTGACTGGCTGACCGGCCAGCCGGTGCCAGACAACACCGGCGGTGGGGAGTCCCGGCGCAGCGAAGCCGGCGCGGCGCACGGGGCGATCGGCGACGCGCCTGACCCGCGTGCCGCTGCGACCGGGCGTGCCCGTGCCGGCGGGAGCGACGAGGACGGGCGTGCCGGCGGTGGCGACCGGAATGGCCACGCCCGCGGGAGCGACGAGGATGGCCGTGGCAGCCCGGCGGCGCCAGCGAACCCGCCGGGCGGCGCGGGCTCGCGCAGCCCGAGGTCCGCCAAGTCCGCCCGGCGGCAGCGCTCGTTCTGGCGCGAGCTGCCATTGCTGTTCATCATCGCGCTGGCGATCGCGCTCCTGATCAAGACGTTCGTGGTGCAGGCGTTCTTCATCCCGTCGGGGTCGATGGAGAACACCCTGGAGATCGGCGACAAGATCCTGGTCAACAAACTCGTCTATCACTTCAGGAGCATTCAGCCCGGCGACATCATCGTTTTCAACGGCGCGGGCTCGTGGACCGAGGCGCCCCGGCCGCACCCGAGCTCCGACCCGATCGTCCGGGCCTACGACGTGACCCTCAAGCCGCTCTTCGAATCGGTCGCCGGGCTGTTCGGGACGGCGCCGGGGCAGACGGATTTCATCAAGCGGGTGATCGGCGTTCCCGGCGACCGCGTTGTCTGCTGCAATGCCCAGGGGCTGGTCACGGTCAACGGCGTGCCCCTGCACGAGCAGTCCTACCTCTACCCGGGCGAGTCGCCCGGCGACGCGCCGGCCGGCTACTCCGGCCGGTTCGCCGTCACCGTCCCGCCTGGCCGGCTGTGGGTGATGGGCGACAACAGGGCGGTCTCCGACGACTCGCGCCTGCGCCAGAACGACCCTGGCCACGGGACGATCCCGGAGAGCGCGGTCGTCGGCCGGGCATTCATGATCGTGTGGCCCCCCTCCCGGTGGCGGATCCTCCCGATCCCGTCGACGTTCCTGCAGCCCGGCATCGAGAAGTCCGCCGTCGCCGCAGGCTCCGGGGCGGTGCTGATCGAGCCCGCCGCGCCGTTCCTGCCGCTTGCGGCCGGGTTCGCCGGCGCGGTCCCGCTCACCTGGCTGCAGCGCCGGCTGCGCCGCCGGCGCGTGTCGCGCGGCGCGTGACGCCGGCCGCCCGCGCGCCAGGACCACGCCTCACCGGCTGGCGGGGATGCGCCATTCAAGCGTGGTTCCTGCCCCCGGCGCGCTGGTGATGCTGAAGGTCCCGCCGAGGATCTCGGCGCGTTCCCGCATGTTGCGCAGGCCGCTGCTGCGGGTGGTCTGGCCCATCCCGCGGCCGTTGTCGCTGACCTCGAGCACCAGTCCGGATCCCGCGGTCAGGCTGACCGCGGCGGCCGAGGCGTGGGCGTGGCGGCTGATGTTCGACAGCGCCTCGCGGATCACCGGGAGAAGCTGCCTGCCTACGGCATCCGGGGTGTCGTCCACCGGGCCTTCGAAGCTGCACCGCGGGCTGAATCCCAGCACCACGGCGGAGTCCGACACCACGGCGAGCACCTGGGCGCGCAGGCCGGCCGGCTCGCTATGACGCCGGTGGAGCGCGAAGATGGCCTCCCGGACCTCACTGATCGAGAGGTCGAGCTCGCGGATGACGTCCTCGATCCGGGCGGTCAGTTTCGCGCCGCCGACCAGCGAGGCTATCCCCTGCAGCGACATGCCCGCGGCGAAGACCCGCCCGATGACGCGGTCGTGCAGGTCCCGCGCGATCCGGTCCCGGTCGTCCTGCACTTCCTGGCGGGCGCGCGCGGCGGCAAGCTCGGCCTCGGTCCGCAGCCGGCTGGTGATGTCCCGGGCCACCGCCGAGTAGCCGATCAGCTGCCCGCCCGGATCCCGCATCCCGGACATGGTGACGGCCACGTCGATGAGCGAGCCGTCCTTGCGCAGCCAGCGCGTGTCGTACGTCCTTGGCTGCCCCTCGCCGACCTCGCGCAGCACCTGGCGGAATTCCTGTTGCCGCTCATCGGTCACCAGGGCACTCCGGAAGCCGGTCACCTCGGCCGCGCTGAAGCCGAACAGCAGCTCGGCAGCGGGATTCCAGGTGGTGATGACCAGATCGGTGGTCATCGACACCATGGCGTCGTCGGACGAACGCACGATCGCCGCCAGCTGAGCCTCGGCCTGCCGCGCTGTCTCCAGCTCGCGGTGGAACGCGATCAGGCCCCGGTTGGTCTCCTCCAGTTCCCTGGTCAGCTCTGCGGTCTGCTGCCTGGCGCCGGCCAGCTCGGATTCGGCAACCCGCAGCCGCTCCTGGAGGCTGGCCGCGGGCTCACGGTCGTGCTGCCGGGTCACGCGGCATCACGCCGGGTATCGCGGATGACGAGGGCCATGGCGTCGTCGGCGCCCCGGCCGTGGTCGCGGTGCAGGGTGGCCGCGATGACCGCCGGGTCATGGTGCAGCAGCCCTGGGTAGGCGGCAGGGTCCCAGTGGCGGCCGATCCCGTCCGAGGTCAGGGTGACCACCGCGCCGGGTGCCCACGGGTACGCCAGCACCCTGGCCCGCGGCAGGGCGAGCTGGGTTCCCGCGGTTCCGTCGTGGCTCACCAGCCCCTGGCTCCTGGTGCCGTGAAACAGCCGCCCGGCGATGTTGCCCACCCCAGCGTAGGTCAGCTCACCCCGGCCGGGGTCGATGGTGCAGGTGGCCAGCACGCCGCCCCGCGTCCCGAGCATCGCTTCGTGCGCACGCCGCAGCAGGCGTTCAATGTCACCGTTGGGGCAGGTGCCGAGCGCGGAGATCGCGGCCTGCGCTGCCTCCGCAGCGCGAGGGCCGTGCCCGAGGCCGTCGACGACCAGGGCGGTGAGCCGTCCGTCCGCGGCAACCGCCCAGCCGTCACCGGACTCTCCGGAACCGTCGAGCGGAACGTTCACCGCGCCCCAGGCGAACGGCCCGCTCCGGGACGGGGCGCAGCCGTGCAGCCGGGCCAGGATGACGGTCCCGGATGGCCGCGAGTAGCAGTCGAACACTGCGGACAGGCGCCGGACGGCGGACAGGCCGACGCCGAGCCCGCCGGCTCGCGGTGGCACCCGGGCCGGCTCCGGCCCGCCTGGCGGCATGCCGGGCCCGCGGTCGACAGCGAGCAGCTCGACCGCGCCGCCGGATGCACGGCACAGCAGGTAGCCGCCGGAGGTGGCATGACGGACCAGGTTGGTCGCCAGCTCGGTCGCGGCCAGCTCGGCGCTGCCGGCCTGGGCGCCGGGCAGGCTCCCGGCGATCCTGGCGACGGTGCGCCGGGCCGCGCCCACGTCCTCCTCGGCCCGCACCGCCAGGAGCCGGTGCGGCCGCTGGGTCAGCGCGCCCATTTGGTGATCACCACCGTGGTGCCGGATCCGGCGGCAGAGGTAACGGTCATCTCGTCGGCGAGCCGCCCGGCGCCGGGCAGGCCGAGCCCCAGGCTGCCGCTGGTGCTGAACCCGTCGGTCAGCGCCGCCTCGACATCGTCTATGCCGGGGCCCTGGTCGGTGAACGTCGCCCGCACGCCCCGCCGGCCGCCGGCCGCGACGTGCTCCACGCGCAGGCTGCCCCGCGAGCCGGTGGCGTACGTGAGGATGTTGCGGGCCAGCTCGCTCCCGGCCGTGATCAGCTTCGTCTGGTCGACCAGGCCGAGCCCGGCCCGCAGCGCCTCGGCGCGCAGCAGCTGCCGGACCCTGATCAGGTCGGCCTCGTCGGCGATGCCGGCCGTGACGCCGGCCGCCTCAGTCAGGTCGGCGGCTGCCATCGCCGCGAAGCCGGCGCAGGAGCGCCAGGCCCTGTTCCGCGTTGAGCGCCGTGTTCAGCTCGCCCATCGGCACGCCGAGCTCGACCAGGGTGATGGCCACGGCGGGCTGGATCCCGACGATCGCTGCCTCCGAGCCGAGCAGCCGCACCATGGCGACCACCCGGGCCAGGACGCGGGCGATAAAGGAGTCGACCACGGTCAGGCCACTGACGTCGATCAGGGTCCCCGCCGCACCGGTGCGCGCCACCTCCCTGGTCACCTGATCCTCGATCCGGATCACCGTGGCGTCGTCCAGGTCCCCCTGCAGGCTCACCAGCAACGTGTCCCCCACACGCATCAGCGGGACGACCTCGGTCATGCCGTCCCGCCGGTGACCATGTCCGCCGCGATGGAGGCCATGCCCGCGCGCTCGCGCAACATCACCAGCGCCAGCTGCAGCGCGTCACGCAGGGTGTTGCGGGTGCGCAGCCGGCCGAGATCGATGCCCAGGTGCACGATGGCCTGCGCCGTCTCCGGCCGCACCCCGCTCATGATGCTCGCCGCGCCCATCAGCGTGGCGGCCTGCACCGTGCGCAGCAGGTGCTGTGCCACCTGCGTGTCGATCGTGGGCACGCCGCTGACGTCAAGGATGACCACCTCGGCCTGATACTCGGCGATCTTTTCCAGCAGGCCCTCGGTAAGCCGGGCGGCGCGCGCGGAGTCCAGTGTCCCGATGATCGGCAGGGCCAGCACCTTGTCCCAGACCTGAATCACCGGGGTGGAGAGCTCCATGATTTCGTCACGCTGGCGCCGCAGCCGCATCTCCTGCTCTCGCCGCTCGGTGGCATCCCGGATCGCCGCGACGGCCAGGCGCCCCTGGTCGCTCTCCAGCGGGCTCAGGCTGATCTCCACCGGGAACTCGCTGCCGTCCTTGCGCAGGCCGTACAGCTCCAGGCCGACCCCCATCGGGCGTGAGCGGGCCGCCGCGAAGAACCCGTCGCGATGCAGCGGGTGGCGCCCGCGGAACCGCGGCGGCACCAGGATCTCCACATACTGCCCGGTCAGATCCTCCCTGCTGTAGCCGAACAGTTCCTCTGTCTGCCGGTTCACCAGCTCGATCCGGCCGCTCGGCGCCACGATCACCATGGCGTCCGGGGCCGACTCCAGCAGCCCGCGGAACATCGCGTCAGCCTGCCTGCGGGCGCTGATATCCCGGGTGACCCGGGCATACCCGGTCAGCTGCCCGTCGGCCGCACGGATCGGAGCAGTGATCACGCTGGCCCAGAACCGCTGCCCGTCCTTGCGGACCCGCCATCCCTCGGACTCCAGCCGCCCGGTCTCCCTGGCCGCCTGCAGCTCCCGTTCGGCCACCCCCGCGGCCCGGTCCTCCTCGGTGTAAAAGAGCGACACCGGCTTCCCGGCAATCTCCTCGGCCGAATAGCCAAGCAGCGCTTGCGCACCGCTGTTCCAGCTCGCGACGTTGCCCCGGGCATCGAGATTGATGATCTCGTAGTCCGCGGCAGCGTCGAGCAGCGCCTCCAGGTCACGCAACCGCGGACCCGGCTCCTGACCGCCGCCTGGCATCGCGGCCATCACCGCCCACCCCCCAATGATCGGTCGGGACCCGTTCTGGCTGTTCCTGTGGCAGATCGTACCCGGGCAGCTGAGGCCGCCAGTTGCTGATCACGCTCGCCCGGGCCGGTCACCCCGGGCCGGCGCCTGCTGCTGGCACGGGCCGCGGTGGTGGCGTGCCGACCAT
>JASHPR010000120.1 GCA_030038015.1 Streptosporangiaceae bacterium | reverse complement strand
CCTGATCGCAGGGTCCATCTATGTATTCCTGGCCTTCGTCGGGTTCGAGGCCGCCGCTCCCCTCGCCGAGGAAGCCCGCGAGCCGCGCCGGACCGTGCCGCGAGCCGTCCTGTTTTCCTGCCTGATTATCGGGGTCTTCTACCTCTTCACCACGGTGGCGGCGGCCGCCTACGTGGGCCCCGCGCATCTGCAGACCTACGGCGGGCTCGATGGCGGCAGTCCCTGGATCCTGTTCGCGCGGAAACTGTGGGGCTGGGGCTGGGTCATCGTCTTCCTGGCGGTAGTCAACTCGTTCTTCGCTAACGGCAACTCGGCGCTGATCGCCTCCACCCGGACCTGGTACGCAATGGGCAGGATCAAGCTGCTCCCGACGGCCCTCGAGCGAACCAGCCGGAAGTACTCCTCCCCCGTGGTCGGCATCGCGGCGCAGACGCTGCTGACCTTGGTCATCGCACTGCCGCTGGCGCTCGGCTACGGGCCGGCAACCACGTTCGAGTTGCTCGCCACCATCCTGACCGCTGTGATGCTGGGGATCTACATCGTCGTCAATATCTCGAGCATCGGCTACTACCTGCGCAAGCAGCGGGCCGAGTTCAACTGGTTCCTGCACTTCGCGCTGCCCACGGTCGGCGCGCTGATCCTGATTCCTGTCCTGGCGGCGGCGGTCGGCGTCGGGTCAAGCGTGCTGAAGTTTGTATCGCCGCTGCCTTACCCGATCAGCGAGGCCGGCCTCGCGGTCGGGATCTGGTTCGTCATCGGCGTCGGCTATCTGGGCTACCTGCTCCTTAAGCACCCGAGCCGGATCAGGGAGATGGAGGAAGTCTTCGACTAGGGAAACGGCGCCGTGGCAGCGGACTCGGTGCTGCCTGAAAGTCGCGCGTCGCCGCCGGGCTCGGCTGGCTGACCAGGCTGCGCAGTGTCCACGTCTCCCGCATCCGGCACTACCGAGCGCCGCCCAGCAGCCCGTCGCGCTCGCAAAAGTATCCGTGCGGCCGGCACCACGTAGTCAATAACGCGGCATGCCTTGCCTGGGCACTCAGAACAGAACAATCTGCACGCTGCAATCCGCGCAGCCCGCACAGATCTCAACCGCGCGTACTCGGCGGTAGGGAATCCGGCGATCCAGCATTCCGATCACACCCAGCGACCGCGGCCGGTTCGCGGCCAGTGCGCAAGATCCGCCTATGCATCGCCAACCTGTTCGACCAGAATGCTGACCGGCGCCTGGGTGATCTGCACTGCGCCAAGGTCAACTTCATGGGCATCTCCTGCGGCACAGTCGTCGAGGAGGTGTTCTCGCGGCGTTACCGATGCGCCGTCTGCCGCGGCAGTCCCCGGCCTTTCTGTCGGACGGCTCGTGCGGAACGGCACGCAGAGCCTCACCTTGCCGCCTTTCTCCAGCAGCGAGGGACGGTGTACAATCCGGCCACCTGGCCGAAACCTGAATGGTCACGGCAGTTGTTCTCAGGGGGCGGAAGTGGTGCAGCAGGGCAGCCTGGAATTACTCCATGATCCAGTCGCGGTGAAGCTTCTCGGTTCCACCATCCCGGCCCGGCTGGCGTACACGTGGCTGGACGGCACGCCGCGGGTCGTACCGGTCTGGTTTCACTGGACCGGAGAACAGTTCGTCATCGGCTCTCCCGCGAGGGCGCCCAAGCTCAAGGCACTCGCCGCTGACCCGCACGTGGCGCTGACGATCGACGAGCACACCGGGTGGCCGTACAGCGTGCTGATGGTGCGCGGCATCGCAGAGGTCGAGATGCTCGATGACGTGGTACCGGAGTACGCGCTCTCGGCCGAGCGGTACTTCGGCCCGGAGCAGGGCCCGGCGTGGGTGTCGACACTCCGCGGCAAGCCCATGGCGCGTATTCCCATCACGCCGACGTGGGTCGGGATCCTGGACTTCGAGACCCGGTTCCCCAGCGCCTTCACGGCGTAGTCCGCGAACCAGGTCCGGCCTTCGGCGAGGCCGTGTGCGGCAAGCGGCGAATGCCCTATCCGCCGTTCGGCGCGGTGGCCGCGTCGATGCCGCGCTCGGCGCCTGCCGCACAGATCTGCGCAGTGGCGACCACTGCTGGTGATCAGGGCCGGCCAGATGGTGTCCCGGGCTGCCGCCATCGATGACCGGCACTGCTCGACCGCGCGAAGTGCGGCCGCAGCGGATGTCTGGCTCCGACGAACGGGCGGCGATCCCGGGGTCTGAGACCTGATCCAATCCTGTGGTCTGAGCTGTGGGCGGCCACGTGTGGTTCTTGCCGCCTGGGCTGGCGAAAGTGGAGCCAGCCGAAGAACACAGGAAGGCAAGGACAATGATCGACACACTGATCCGGCCGGCTTCCCCGAACGGCGCGACCGATGGCCAGACTTCGACTGCGGTCGGTGGGGGCGCCCGTCCCGGCTCCCCCGGCATGCGACGTCGGCCCAGGGGGCGGCTGTGGGCACTCCTGCACGCTCAGGCTCTGCTCAGCGGCCCGACCACAGACGTGGTCGGCATCGAAGATGACTGGCGGCGTATGGCTGGCAGGCGGGCAAGGTGACCCGTGGCTTCCTAGAGGCCGTGCTCATCCAGCGTGTCCTGGACGAGCCGGGCTTCTGGTGCTCCGATGCGCTGATAGATCGCGAGCGCCTCGCGCAGGTTCCTGGCGGCCTCGGCACTATCGCCGGCAAGCTGACTGCGGCCGAGGCCGGCCAGCGCCCTGGCTTCCTCCGCAGGTGCGCCCAGCTCGATCGCCTTGGCCAGCGCCTCGCGGTGAATCTCGCTGGCCTTCTCGGGTGCCGACGTCCGGGTAGCCAGCTCGCCGAGGTCGTTGAGGGCCACGATCTCGCCGTGCCGCGAGCCCAGGTCGCGATGCAACTCCAGGGCCTCCTCAAGGCAAGCGGCGGCCGCTGAATACTCCCCGGTTTCCTGGTGCACCATGCCGAGTTCGTCGAGAGCCCAGGCCTGGCCGAGCCGGTCGCCGAGCTGACGCCACAACTCAAGCGCCTCGCGCTCGTGCGCCAAGGCGGCGGCATAGTCCCCGGTCAGCCGCCACGCGAAACCAAGCTCAGTCAGCGCGTCGGCCTCGTCGAACGTTGACCCAAGACCGCGGAACAGCGACAGTGCCTGCTGGTAGTTCTCGATAGAAGCCGGGTAGGCGCCGGTCATCAGCAGCCCCATCCCGAGGTCGGTCAGCGAGACTGCCTCAGCCAGCTTGTCGCCCGCCGCCAGGGCAAGCTCCAGCGCCTGCTGGTGGCAGTCGATTGCGGCCCGAAAGTCGGAGGTGTGCCCGTAGACCAGGCCAAGGTGATTGAGCGCATAAGCCTGATCCGGCTTGTCGCCCAGCTCGCCGAACAGCTCGATGGCCTGCGTCAAGGTGGCTACCGCGTCTGGGTAATCCCCGGTCAGCTGCTGCAGCAAGCCAAGCTCGTCAAGCATGCCGGCTTCGCCGCGCCGGTCCGCGGCCGCCCGCGCTGCGCGCAGCGCCGTCCGGTACTGGGCCGTCGCTTGCTGCCAGTGGCCGCGGGCGCGCAGGTAGCCGCCCATCGCGGCGGCGATCGCGATCGAGTGCAGCGGCATCCCCTCGGCTGCCGCGTAGCTGACCGCCGCATGCAAGTTGGGGCGCTCGGCGTCCAGCCAGTCGGCTGCTTGCTGTGACGTGGTCAGCTGTGGGGCGCTGGCGGGCGGATCGGTCGGCGGCAGTCGTCCGCCCGCCGTGGTCCAGGTCGCGATGTGCCGGCATGCGCCGGCGGCAACATGAGCGTAGAAGTTGATCAGCCGTTCGACGGCTGCGCGCGCCTGTATCGGCTGGTCGGCCGCGACGAGCGCGCGTGCGTACTCGCGCAGCAGGTCGTGCAGCAGGTACCGGCCCGGCGCCGGCTCAGTGAGCAGATGATGATCGTAGAGCTCGTCCAGCTGGCGCCGGGCATCCTCGAGGCTCGTGTCGTCCAGCGCGGCGGCCGCGTACGCGTCGATGTCTGGTCCCAGCGTGAGGCCGAGCCGTCGGAACAGCCTTTGCTGATCCGCCGTGAGGTCCTGATAGGACAGATCGAACGCCGCCGCGACCGACAGGTTCTCCGCACGCATGACCGCCAGCCGGTCGCGCGCAGCGGCCAGCTCGGCCGCGAGCTCGGCTGCAGTCCTGGCCGGGTGATGCCTGAGCCGCCGGGCAAGCATTCCGATCGCCAGCGGCAGGAACCCGCACAGCCGGGTGATCTCCCGGCCGGCGGCCTCGTCCAGTTCAAGGTCGGCCCGGCCGGCGAGCCGGACGAGCAGCGCCCACGCCTCATCGGGAGACAAGGTGTCGATGCTGATCACGATGGCGTCCTCGAGCGCGGTCAGCCGCCGTCGGCTGGTCACCAGCACCAGGCTGGCGGCGCTGCCGGGCAGCAGCGGCCGCACTTGCTCATGCCCGGCAACGTCGTCGAGGAGCAGCAGGATTTTCTTGCCCGCGACGTGGTCTCGCCACTTCGCTGCCCGCGCTTCCAGGCCAGGCGGGATGTGCTGAGCGGCCACCCCCGCCGTCATCAGCAGACTCGCCAGGGCATCGGCCGGGTCGACGGGTGACTGACCAGCGGTGTGCGCGTGCAGCGGGAGGAAGAACTGCCCGTCAGGGAAGCGCCCGGCGAGCCGGTGCGCTGCGTGCACGGCGAACGTCGTCTTGCCAATGCCAGCCATCCCGTCGATCGCGTAGATGCCCACCAAGCCGCCGCCCGCCCTCTTGGCCAGCGACTTCTCCAGGCCCGTCAGCTCGCGTTCGCGGCCGGTGAAGCCGCCGATGTCACGTGGCAGAGTCCGCGTCGCGGCGGCGGCTGACGACTCCGGCGCGGCCTCGCTCCTGACCGCCAGCACCCGCGCCGGCTCGGCCCGGCCGCGGGCGGCAGCGACGAATGCCTCCTGCACCGGGCCGGTCAGCTTGAGCGCACTGGCCAGCATCAGGGCACTGTCCTTGCGCGCAGTCCGATTGATGCCCCGTTCCAGGTCGCTGACTGACCGCGGGCTCAGCCCCGCCTGCTCGGCCAGCTCCTCCTGCGTCAGCCGCGCCTCGGCCCGCAGCTGCCTCAGCAAGTCGGCGAACCTCAGCCCAGGCTCCACGTCTGCAGAGCCTACGTCGGCGCAGCCACCTGCGCCGCGCCGGTCTTCACCTGAGGACGACGGTCATCAGGGTGCATGCGGCCCACAATCCCGCCGGCGAGTGAGCCTGACCCAGGCTCAAACAGAGCACGCCAGCAAGCCCCCTGGAATTCCGGCGATAACGTGATGACACCACTCGCCCGCCCAGCCGAGCACACCGACCGGTACACAGCCGACCGGCCTATGCCCGCATGTCGCCGCAGCCATCCCGGCTCGCATCTGGTCCCGCGGTAGCAGCCCCGAACCGAATGTTCTGCGTCACTCGCGCGGCCCAACGGCCCTGCCAACGCCCGGATGTCGCTGGCGCGGTGGCTTAGGTGAACCGGCCCGAGCGTGTCGGTCACAGATCTGCGCTGTGTCCGCAAGCGCTCACAGCCGATGTGAGCAAGTTGCGTTCCATGCCGGAGCGGCGGGTCACGAGGCTCCGGCGACGCCCGGGCGGCTGCCTGGCCTGACAGGACGCGATTACGCCAGACCACGCCAGGACCTGGCGCCCGCGGTGTGCCGGTGTGCACCGCGTCCGCTTCCGGGGCGTCTATAAGACATCCCTCGTGAAGGGAGCGGCATGGAGGCAAATGCAACAACGCCGTCCAGGCTGGAATCGGCGCCGCAGGGCGGCGCACGCGGCAGGCATGAGAAGGTCCGCCGGGCACCTGAGCAGGACTTCGACTACGGGCGCCCATTCCTGCTCGACATGGGCCGTGCGGCGGTCATCGCCGAGGTACTGCGCGAGCTCGGGCATCCGCGCTGTACCGCTGACATGGTCGCCGCGGAGCTGGCCAGGCCACAGCGTGAGCGCAGTTTCATTGGCCATTTTGCCGCCGAGCAGCTGGCGAGGGCGCGATGGCAGCCTTGACCCTCGCGTCCGCCGAGGCCGCGGCATCCCACGATCACGCGTTCCAAGGCAACCGGGGCACAGCCGTCCGCGGCACCGACCCGGAACGGCGATCAGAGGCCCTATCATTCTGAGCTATCGGTTCGGCGGCGTGCCTGGCGTGCCCGGGCCGCCGTTCGGCGCAACCACTGGATCGACGCCGATCACGGCGCCTGCCGTCCAGATCAGGTTGTTCTGTGCGGCTGTGGTATGTCAGCCGATCTGAAAGGCCGCCGCGGGTGGAGGGCACCCACCCCAGCCCGGGAATTTCCTTCGCCCTGCGGTCTTCGGGAACGCTAGCGTGGTATTTGTGACAGAGATGCTGGCACGGCGATTTTCCCGCCTCCCGGCCCGGGGTGGGCCGCCGGGAGGCGCTGCGCCGCATTAGGCCGACGGCTTCGCTCAGGTGAACCCCAGGCCGGGAGGAACTCCCCCTGCCGGTTCGCTTTGAGCAAGGAGTCACCGTGTCCAGCCCTGTTTCTTACCTCGATCCCGCGCAGTTGCAGCGCGACCTTGGCATGCGGGATCTGTCCGAACCCGCCGAAGGCCCCCACGCCATCCAGATCCTCATCGGCCAGGCTGTGGAGGGGCTCTCGCGCGCCTGGGACTGCGAGGTTCGCTGGTGCCGCGGTCCCCGGATCGTGCCGGTCGCCGACAACTACGACTGGCTCGGGTACCCGGCCGAGGCGATCACCCGGGATGCCCGCTACACCCGGTACCTGGACGCCGGGCACATGCTGCGCAGTCATTCCAGTGCCATGATCCCCCCGGCGCTGCGCCAGCTGGCCCGCCAGCCCAGCGACGACGTGCTGCTGGTCTGCCCGGGGATTGTGTACCGCCGGGATGCCATCGACTGGCAGCACACCGGCACCCCGCACCAGCTCGACCTGTGGCGGATCACCCGGCGGGCGATGCGTGGCACCGACATGGAGCAGATGATCGCGGCCCTTCTCGGCGCGCTCGCCCGCCACCTGCCCCACCGCCAGCAACCGCGGACTCATCCGTACACGCTGCATGGCCGCCAAGTCGACGTGTACCAAGACGGCCGCTGGGTGGAAGTGTGGGAATGCGGCCTCGCCCATCCCCGCGTGCTGGCCGCCGCCGGGCTGCACGGCGGCAGCGGGCTTGCCCTCGGCATGGGCCTGGACCGGTTGCTCATGCTGGTCAAGCGCATTCCCGACATCCGGCTGCTCCGCTCTGGCGATCCCCGGATCACCCGTCAGATGCTCGGCCTCGGCCAGTACCAGCCTGTCTCGTCGATGCCCCCGATCACCCGGGACCTGTCCGTCGCCGTCCCCGAGGACGACGACGAGGAAACTCTGGGCGACCGGGTCCGCGATGCCCTCGGCGCCGACACGAGTTGTGTCGAGGAGGTCCGGGTGCTTTCCGCCGCCGCCTACCGGCAGCTGCCAGCGTCAGCGATCGGCCGCCTCGGGGCCAATCCGGGGCAGAAGAACCTCCTCGTGCGCGTCGTCCTCCGCGATCTGGAAAAGACACTCACAAACGAGACCGCCAATGCCCTGCGTGACCGGATCTACCGGGCGCTTCATCAAGGGACGGAATACCAATGGGCCGGATGACCCCGCGCTAACGCCCCCATGCCGCAATCGGCCGGAGCGCTGACGAGTGCCTGCCGTAATGAAGGCCGCTGCCTTCGAATAGCCGCATCTGGGGCTGGGGTGCCGAGCCCTTCCATACTTCGGGTCATCACGCTCCGTGGACGGTGCTCGGCATGGCGACGCGCACGCTCCCGCCGTTATGGCGCCGTGGCGGGCGCGCGTTGGAGCAGGGCGGCAGCCACGCATATCTGGTCCTCGTGAGCGCGTGACGGTCATTACTGACCTCGGCTCTTCGGGGTGACGATTCGTTGGTTCTGCTGGCGGCTGGCCCGGGGCGGGCCGGGGATGGGCGTCAGCTACCCGGTGGGCCGCGCCTCAGCCGAGTTCGGTGATCGCGCGCCGGAGTCGTGCCGTTGCAAGTTCATGTCCTGCGCCAAGGCCTGCATGTGCCGCCACTCTCGCGGCAGGTCAGGGTTGCCATGCACGAACGCGACTGGCGCTCCCGTCGCGTGCTCGGCGACTGAATCAGTTCGCTGCGTTCGGGTACTTTCGCTGCGTTCGGCTACTGGAGTGGTGGTGATAATCGTCGGCTGGATGATGACCTGGCCTCGGATCCGGGTAGGGTTTCGTCGAGCCAGTCGAGCATGCGGGCGCACAGCAGGCGCTGGCCGCCGACCTGGCAGTGGGCTCCAGCGCCCTCAGCGTCGGTGAAGCTGGCCAGGGTGGCGGGCGCGGTCAGGTGCTCCATGAGTTCCTCGGGCTGGCCACGGAAGAACTCGTCGGACTCGGCGCGGCCGATAAACACTGGGCACGCGATCTGCTCGGCGATC
>JASHPR010000119.1 GCA_030038015.1 Streptosporangiaceae bacterium | reverse complement strand
CGCCTCGGTCACGTTCACGGTATAGGGCTCACGCAGGGTCTTGATGCTCCGGCACATAGCCCGACGCTACGTCAGGAATGGCGGGCTCCGCCAGGACGTGGCACGCCTGCCCGCGCGCTGTCTGACCGGCCGGGCCGCGGGCGGCCTCGGCGCGCCGGGGATGCCGGGCCGGTCAGGCCCGGGGGGTCAGCGGCTGGCCGGCGGGCACGATCTCGACGCCGAGCGGCAGCAGCGTGATCGGGATGATCTTGAAGTTCGCCAGGCCAAGCGGGATGCCGATGATGGTCAGGCACAGGGCCACGCCGGTCACCAGGTGGCCGAGCGCGAGCCACCATCCGAACAGCACGACCCAGATGATGTTGCCGATCATCGAGCCGACCCCGGCGCCCCTGCGCGCCTCGATCGTCCGGCCGAACGGCCACAGCACATAGCTTGCGATCCGGAACGACGCGATGCCGAACGGGATCGTGATGATCAGGATGAAGCAGACCAGCCCCACGATGGCGTAAGCGGCCGCCATCCACAGCCCGCAGAGCACCAGCCAGATGACGTTGAGGACCGTGTTCATCAGCCCGTTTGCCCCCTAAGTGCCGTCCGGGGACGGCCCCCCGGAACCCCCGTTCACGCCAGGCCGAGCATGCCCTCCAGACCGACCGTCAGGCCGGGCGGCAGCGACGCGACCCCCCGCACCGCCAGCAGCACGCCCGGCATGAACGACGACCTGTCCAGCGAGTCATGCCGGATGGTCAGCGTCTCACCATGCCCGCCGAGCAGCACCTCCTGGTGCGCCAGCAGCCCGGCCAGCCGAACCGAGTGCACCCGCACCCCGTCGAGCACCGCCCCCCGCGCGCCCGGGACCTCGGACACCGTCGCGTCCGGGGGCGGCCCGAGCCCGGCGCCGGCCCGCGCCCCGGCGATCAGCGACGCTGTCCGCATCGCCGTGCCCGACGGCGCGTCGGCCTTGGCGGCATGGTGCAGCTCGATGACCTCGGCCGACTCGAAGAACCGCGCCGCCACGGCGGCGAAGTGCATCATCAGCACCGCGCCGATGGAGAAGTTCGGCACGATCAGGGCACGGGCCGACGGCGGCTCGCCGAGCCAGCCCCGCACTGTGGCCAGCCTGGCCTCGTCGAACCCGGACGTCCCCACGACGACGTTCCTGCCGTGCGCCAGGCACCACCGCAGGTTGTCCAGGACCGCTGCCGGGTGGGTGAAGTCCACGACCACGTCGCAGCCGGCCAGCGGATCACGCGCGTCGCCGACGTCGACGCCCGCGGCCAGGTCCAGGTCGCCGGCGGCTTCGACCGCCCGGCACACCTCCGAGCCCATGCGCCCCTTGGCGCCGAGCACCCCGACCTTGATCATCGTGGCCCCTCTGCCCGCGACCCGCGACCCGAACCTACCCGCCAGCCGCATCCGCCAAGCAGCCAGCGCCTGGCAGATTACCTTGAACGGCTGGCGGCCGCCCGCTCAACCGAGCGCGGCGGCGAAGGCGTCCGCGTCGTCGAACGGCCCGACCACCGCGAGCGCCTTGGGCTGGGCGAGCACGGTGGCGGCGACCTCCCGCACGTCGTCGTGGGTCACCGCGTCGACCTGGGCCAGGATCTCCTCGACCGGCTCCAGCCTGGGGTAGACGAGCTCGGCCTTGCCCAGCCTGCTCATGCGGGAGGACGGGTCCTCCAGGCCGAGCACGATCGACCCGCGCAGCTGGCCCTTGCCCCGGCTCAGCTCGTCGTCGGTCAGCCCGCCGGAGATCACCTTGGCGATCTCATCCCGGCATATCGACAGGACCTCGTCGGCCTTGGCCGGGAGGCAGCCCACGTAGACGCCCCAGATCCCGGAGTCGGCGTGCTGCGAGCTGAAGCTGTACACCGAGTACGCCAGGCCGCGCTTCTCCCGCACCTCCTGGAACAGCCGCGACGACATGCCGCCGCCGAGCGCGGCGTTCAGCACGCCGAGCGCAAACCTGCGGTCATCGGTGCGCGACAGCCCGCCGCAGCCCAGGACGAGGTTCGCCTGCTCGATGCCCCGCGACACCAGCCGCACGCCGGTGCCTGCCGCCTGCTCGCCGGGCTCCGGCCCGGACAGCCGCGGCGGCAGCGGCTCGGCAGACCCGGCCAGCGCCGGCCCGAACGCCGCCCGGGTCAGCTCGACGACCTCGGCGTGGTCGAGGCTGCCCGCGGCCGCCACGACCAGGTTCTCCGGCCTGTACCTGGCGGCGTAGTGCTCGGCGATCTGGGCACGGGTGATGGAGTTGATCGAGTCGACCGTGCCGAGGATGGGCCGGCCCATCGGGGTGTCGCCGAACAGCTGCGCCGAAAAGGCCTCGTGCACCGTGTCCGACGGGTCGTCGTCGTTCATCGCGATCTCTTCGAGGATCACGCCCCGCTCGGCGTCGACATCCTTCGGCTCGATCAGCGAGCTGGTCACCATGTCGGCGAGCACGTCGATGGCCAGCGGCAGGTCGGCGTCCAGCACCCGCGCGTAGTAGCAGGTGTACTCCTTGGCGGTGAACGCGTTCAGCTCGCCGCCGACCGCGTCCATCGCCGCCGAGATGTCCAGGGCGCTGCGGCGACGGGTGCCCTTGAACAGCAGGTGCTCGAGGTAGTGCGTCGCGCCGGCGTGGGCGAGGTCCTCGTCGCGTGACCCGACCCCGGCCCAGATCCCGAAGGCGGCGGATCGCACGGCGGGCAGCGGCTCGCTGATCACCCGGAGGCCGCCCGGGAGGACGGTGCGGGCGACCGGCGGATCCCCGCCAGCCGGCCGGCCTGGGCGCGCCATCATGAGTTACGCGGCCCCCGGCGGCGCTCCCTGGTGCGGTAATGCTCGCCGCGATCACGGTCACCGCCGCGGTCCCGGTCACCGCCGCGGTCCCGGTCACCGCCGCGGTCCCGGTCACCGCCGCGGTCCCGGTCACCCCGGCCGGAATACCGGTCGCCGCCGGATCCGCCCGCTCCGCCGCGGTCACGCGAGCGGTGGTCGTCGCCTCCGCCCAGGTCCTCCCCGGCCGCCTCGCGCTCCACGACCTCAACCGGGACCAGCGACAGCTTGCCCCGGTCGTCCACCTCGCGGATCTCGACCTGGATCTTGTCGCCGACCGAGATGACGTCATCGACGTTCTCGATCCTGGCCCCGCCGTGCAGCTTGCGGATCTGGGTGATGTGCAGCAGCCCGTCCCGGCCCGGCAGCAGGGACACGAACGCGCCGAACGCGGTCGTCTTCACGACCGTGCCGAGGAACCGCTCCCCGACCTCGGGGATGTGCGGGTTGGCGATCGCGTTGATCGCCGACCTGGCGGCCTCGGCCGACGTGCCGTCGGTGGCGCCGATGTAGATGGTGCCGTCGTCCTCGATGGTGATCTCGGCGCC
>JASHPR010000118.1 GCA_030038015.1 Streptosporangiaceae bacterium | reverse complement strand
CGCTCACCGGCTCGCCCCGCACCGCGCCGCCGGGCCACTCGATGCGGGCCGTGGCCGGATCTCCGAGCTGTCCCGGAAACAGCGGGGATAGTACAGGCTACGGCTGGCGGTCCCGCGCGGTGCGCGCCGGCCATCGCGCAGCACGGCCAGCTCGCGGACCTCGATGCACACGTACCACTCGTCCGGGCCGCACTGTTCTACGATGGTTCCCGGCAGCCACGGCCACCGCTCGCGGCCGCCCTGCTCCTCCTGCTTCGAGCGCGGGTAGCGGACCTCGACCGGGGTCTGGTCAGGGAATCTGCCGTCGTTGTCCTGGTCGTGCATGACCTGGCTCCACTTCCGGAGCCGAGCGGACAACCTGTGTGCTTATCGTTTGCACGGCGGGCCCAGTCCGCACTCGCAGGTGAGACCGCCCTGGTCCCAGGCGACAGCAGCGCGGCTGTCGCGCCCCTGGAGCAGATCCAGGTAAGCCAGCACGCGCAGCTCCTGCAGCGTGCCGGGCATCCCCGCTGCGCGCAGGTCCAGCGCCCGCTGCTGCACATGCTGCCAGGACGCCAGCACCTCATCCGGCGGCAGCTCCCTGGCCACCATCCGGCGTTCCCGGGATCCTCACGGAACCGGCGCCCATGCGCGTCCTGCCGCGCGGTCTCCTTCCGCCGCCGGGCCGCGTCCGGCGCAGGCGTAGTCCATCTGCCCGGCCGCCGAGGCCCCGGTCAGGTGCAACTCGGCGGCCAGCTCCTCGGCGGCGAACTCATCCGCACCCTGTCCGGTGTGGCGGGCGGCGAACTCCCGCACTGCGGCCATCGAATACCACGCGACCCGCGACTACAGCCATCCGGCTCCTCGCCGTCCCACTCTGGGCTGGGGAACGGGTCCTGGCGCATGCACCACGCTCCGTTCGGGAGAAAAGAATCTGAAACACCCGTGCCCACGATTATACCATTGATATGCAGCTTAAGGCATAATAACGAACATTTTTTCAAGATCTTTGCTCAGGCCAGGGCCGCGGCCGCGAGCAGGGCCGATCCGTTCCGGGCCCGGACCGCCCGGCACGGGCCGATGACCGCAAGCGCCGCCACATACCCGGCGCCGGCGTCCAGGTCGAGCAGGGATACACTCTGCGGGGCCTGCGGGCAGGGCCAGGAGACGAGGCGGGGCGGCTCCGCGCCGGCGGTTACCACGACATCGCTGAAGGCGACGCGCATGCCGTCGCCCGTGGCCTTGGTCACGGCCTCCTTCCTGGTCCAGGTGACCAGGAACTGCCGGGCCCGGTCCGCCGGGCCGACCGCGGCCAGGGCAGTTTGCTCGGCGGCGGAGAACACCAGGCGCGCGAGTGCCTCGGGGCCGCCGGGGCCCCCCAGCGGGCGGCTGCAACCTTCGAGTTGCTCGACGTCCACGCCGACCGGGGCCCGCGCGACGGCGACCGCGATGAGATCGCCGGAGTGCGCTACGGAATGCTCGAAGTCACTGCCCTCGAGGGCCGGCTTGCCGTGTGGCTGGCCGCACCGCGCGCAGGTCCGGTCGAAGCGGATGCTGGCCGGAGGCCGGCCGGTGTACCCGGCGAGCACGGTTTTGGCCAGCGCGCAGCCGGCCAGGAAACGCTCCCGGTCCTCATCCCGCCGGTAGGCCGCCCAGCGCCGCTGCTCGACCTCGTCCAGCAGCACGGCGTGGCGGGCGTGGGCGTCCCGCCGACGCGCCCACCAGACGTCGGCGGTTCCGGTCGCCGGGCCGTCCAGGCCCGCCCGTTCAGCCACCTCGTCAGCGTAACCGCTGGCCCGGGGGCCACGGGCGGGCGTCAGCCCTCCCGGGTGCCGCGCTCGATGGTGATGACGGCGGTGTAGCCGCCGCCGGCGATGGGCTTGTGCACCTCGAGGCGGAGCCAGCCGATCGGGTGGTCGGCGAGCAGCCGTGCGGCTACCCGCTCGGCCGCGGTCTCGATGAGCCGGAACCTGCCGTCCCGCACCACCGAGGAGATCGTCTGCGCGACCTCGGAGTAGTCCAGGGCCTGGGCGAGGTCATCGGTCTCGGCCGCCCGCCGCACATCGCGGGCTGAAGGGACCATGTCCACGTTGAAGACGAGCGTCTGGGTGGTCTCGCGCTCCCAGTCACGCACGCCGATGACCGCGGGGACGGACAGGCCCCTGACCGACACGTAGTCCATCGCACACCGGCGCCCGGGCGGCTAAGCGACGTACGGCTCGGCGCCGTCCTCGCTGATCATCGGCCGTCCGCCGACCGTCCAGCCGGCCATGCCGTCGGCCACGTTGATGGTGTTCAGGCCCCCTGCGGCCAGCGCCAGGGCCGCGTACGCCGACCGGTGGCCGGTGCGGCAGATCACGTAGATCTCGCGGTCACGCGGCAGTTCGCCGAACCGCGCGCCGAGCTCGCCGAGTCGCACGTGGACCGCGCCCGGGGCGTGGCCCGCCGCCCACTCGTCGTCTTCGCGCACGTCCAGCAGGTACGCCCCGGCGGGCAGCTCCGACGACATCAGTTCCGGCACGGCGTCGGGCTGGATCATGTCGGTCTCCTCGGGCAGCCGCCCCATCGGTCAGCGGTCGCTGGCTACTGTACCGGCCGGCACCGGCGCGCGCTCCGGGCTGTCCTCCCTGATGCCGTACCTGGCGTACAGGCGGCGCAGCGGGCGCGGCGCCCACCAGTTCGCCCCGCCGAGCAGCCGCATCGTGGCCGGCACCAGCAGCACCCGGACCACCGAGGCGTCCACGATCAGCGCGACGATCATGCCGACCCCCATCAGCTTGATGAACGTGA